>NZ_JBFAIA010000086.1:0-33024 GCF_040654455.1 Nonomuraea sp. NPDC050691 | reverse complement strand
CCGGCCGGCGCGGGCGCAGCAGGGTGGGCGCGGCCACCCCGTGCGCCGCGCACTGCACGGCCGTGATCTCCCGGACGGTCGCCGCGCACAGCAGCGCCGCCACCGACAGTGCCGCCAGCTCCGGCACGCCGACCCCGGTCAGCCCGTCGGCCGACGTCCCCAGCGGCAGCCGTACGGTCACCAGCGCCAGCGCGGTCAGCCAGCTCGCCCACCACGCCGCCAGCAGCACGAGCCAGCGGCGCCGGCGGCCGTCCGGCGGCAGGGAGCCCCGCCAGAGGGTGTCGACCAGCAGGACGGGCGCCACGAGGTTGACGCCCGGGATGAGCCAGGCGGCGGCCACCGGCCCGGAGGGGGCGTACCGGAGGCCGACCTGACGGGCGCGGACCAGCCAGGTGGTGTACGCGGCGGCGCAGGCGATCGTGGCGACGCCGAGCAGCAGGATGAGGACGGCGAAGACCGTGACGGCGCCCACGACGGCCTCGGCCTCGGCGCCGCGGGGACGGCCGCCGATCGCGGCGAGCTGGGCGGCGAGACTGCGCCCGCGGACCAGCTCGAAGATCACGAGCGCGCCCAGGCAGAGGACCTGCGCGGCGAGCGTCACGTAGACGGCGGAAGCGGCTCTCGTGGGCGGTGCCTGGGCGTAGCGCACGATGGTTCTCCCCCCGGGCCATGCGCTGAGGTTCTCATTCACTTCTATCCCGCCGAGCTCGCTGTTAATCAGCGCACCACGCCGGATTCCCACGCCCAAGCTGCGATTTCCACCCGATTCCGGACACCGAGTTTGGCCTGGATGCTGCCGAGGTGCGTCTTGACCGTGGACAGCGAGACGAACAGCTCACCGGCCACCTCCTGGTTGGTGCGGCCCCGGGCCACCAGCCGCACCACGTCGAGCTCCCGTTCGGTCAGCGGCTCGTCGGGCGAGGGGGCGCCCCGCTCGGGCCGGGACAGGTGGCGCAGCAGCCGGACGGTCACCGACGGCGACACCAGCGCCTCCCCTCCGGCCGCCGCCCGGACCGCCTCGATGAGCAGCGTCGGGCCGCTGTCCTTGAGCAGGAAGCCGATGGCCCCGGCCCGCAGCGCGCCGTAGACGTACTCGTCCAGGTCGAAGGTGGTGACGATGACCACCCGCATCGGGTTCTCGACCCCCGGCCCGGCCAGGGCGCGGGTCACCTCCAGCCCGTCCAGCATCGGCATCCGGATGTCGAGCAGGCACACGTCCGGCCGTAGCCGCCTGGCCTCGGACACGGCCTCGGCGCCGTCGGCGACGGCCGCCACGACCTCCATGTCCGGCTGGGCGTCCAGGATCATCTGGAAGCCGGTACGCACCAGTTGCTGGTCGTCTGCGATCAGAACCCGAATAGTCACGGCGAACACTCTAGGATCGGCCGTTCGGCCGAGGCACAACCGTACGCACGGCCGATCCGCCGGGAGGGGCCGCGCCGGAAGACTTTCCGGCATGAACGACGTGCTCGCTGGACGAGGCCTGACCAAGAGGTTCGGGCAGACGGTCGCCCTGGCGGGCGTGGACATGACGGTGCGGCCCGGCGAGGCCGTGGCCATCATGGGGCCGAGCGGCTCCGGGAAGTCCACGCTGCTCCACTGCCTGGCCGGGATCATGAAACCCGACTCGGGCGAGGTGCGCCTGGAGGGCACCCGCATCGACGACATGGGTGAGCGCAGGCGCAGCGCCCTGCGCCGCACCCGCTTCGGCTTCGTGTTCCAGTTCGGGCAGCTCCTGCCGGAGCTGCCCGCCGACGAGAACGTGGCGCTCCCGCTCATGCTGGGCGGCGTCGCCCGCGCGGAGGCGGTACGGCGGGGCCGAAAGTGGTTCGCCCCGCTCGGCCTGGGCGGTATGGAGGCGCGGCGGCCCGGCGAGCTGTCCGGCGGGCAGGCGCAGCGGGTGGCCATCGCCCGCGCCCTGGTGACCCGGCCCGCGGTGGTCTTCGCCGACGAGCCGACCGGCGCCCTCGACCAGACGACCGGCCACGACACGATGCGGTTGCTGGTCGAGGCCACCAAGCACAACGGCGCCTCGCTCATCGTGGTCACCCACGACCCGGGCGTGGCCGGCTGGTGCGACCGCACGGTCGAGGTCAGGGACGGCGTGCTGCTCGCCGCGGGGGCGCGGGCATGAACGTGGGGCTGGCCTGGAGGCTGCTCAAGGGCGGCGGGCGCAGGGGCATGCTCGGCACCTGGCTCACGCTGGGCGCCGTCGCCGTGTCCACGGCGCTGCTGCTGTTCGCGGTCGCGGTGGACTTCGCCTTCGCGGCCCGCGCCGACCGGGGTGCCTGGCGCAACCCGGTCCCGGCGGGCGGGCGCACGGCCGTCGCGGTCGAGGCGAGCCGGTACGACTACGTGCGCGGCAAGGAGATCACGGTGGTGGACCTGGCGGCCCTGCCGGGGAAGAGCCCCGAGCCGCCGCCCGGCCTGTCGCGTTTCCCGGCGCCCGGCGAGGTGTGGCTCTCGCCCGCCCTCGCCGAGCTGGCGGACCGGCTGCCCGCGGCCGAGCTGGCCGCCCGCTACCCCGAGCGGACCGGCGTGCTCGGCGACGAGGCGCTGGTCCACCCGGACGAGCTGGTCGCGGTGGCGGGCCGCGCGCCGGACGCGCCGGAGCTCACGGCCGCGCGCGACTCCGACTGGATCGTCGGCTCGCCGCCGGTCAAGGTCGCCTCGCTGGCGGGGGAGCCGACGGAGGACGCCGAGGGCTACCAGGTGCTCGCGCTCATCGCGAGCGTGCTCATGGTGGTGCCGCTGCTGGTGTTCGGCGGGGCCGCCGCCCGGCTCACGGTGGCCCGGCGGGACCAGCGGCTGGCCGCGCTGCGGCTGGTCGGCGCGACGCCCGGCCAGGTGGTGGGGATGACCGTGGCGGAGGCGGTGATCGTCGCGTTCGCGGGCGCGCTGACGGGGGCCGCCGCGTACGCGCTGGCGGTGCCGCTGCTGTCCCGCGTGGAGATCGACGGCGGCCCGTGGTTCGCCGCCGACCTGTGGCCGCACCCTCTGGTGATGGCGGGGGCCGTGGTCGCGGTGCCGCTGCTGACCGGCCTGTCGGCCGTGGCGGGGCTGCGCCGGGTCGTGGTCAGCCCGCTGGGCGTGGCCAAGCGGGAGACGCCTCCCGGCATGCGGTTCGTGCGGGTGCTCGTGCTGTTCGCGGCGCTCGCGGCCGTCCCGATGATGTCCAGCGACACCAGTGCCACGGTGATCGCGGTGGTGATCGGGCTGGCCTTCCTCTCGCTGAACCTGGTGGGCCCATGGGTGGTGGGCCTGATCGGCAGGATCACCGCCGCCTCGGCCCGCCGCCCGGCCCGGCTGCTGGCCGGGCGGCGGCTGGTCGACGACCCGCGCGCGGCCTGGCGCACAGTGAGCGGCGTGGCCCTGACCGGCTTCGTCGCGGGCTTCCTCGGGCTGCTCAGCCCCGGCTCCCTGGTCGGGACGCAGGACACCGGCCACCTGCGCGTCAGCGCGCCTGCCGGGCAGGCCGCGGCCGTGGCGGAGCGGACCCGCGACCGGCTGAAGGAGGCGGGCGTGGCGGCCGCGGTGACGACGCGGAAGGACGTCGTCGTGATCGCCCTGAAGGAGGCGACCCGGATCACCGGCCAGGACGCGCGCCGGAAGGAGCTGGACGAGCCCCTGACGCAGGCGGACCCCGCGGCGCTCGACCGGGCGCGGACCGCGCTCGCGGGCCTGGTGCCCGGCCGCACGCCGACGACCGAGGCCGACGACGAGTACTTCGGGGCCCAGATCCTGGGCGACATCGCCGTGGGCACGGTCGTGGTGCTGTCGGTGTCGTTCCTGGTGGCGATCGCGAGCGCGGGCATCACGGCCGCCTCGTCCGTGCTGGACCGGCGTCAGACGTACGCGCTGCTGCGCCTGGCCGGCACCCCGCTGGAGGTGCTCGACCGGGCCCGCCGCGCCGAGACGCTGATCCCGCTGGCGGTCATGGGCGGCGGGGCGATCCTGGTGGGGGCGTTCTGCGGGATCCCGTTCATGATGACCGACCCCAACCTCTCGGGGCTGGTCACCCTGCTGGTGTGCGTCGGCGTCGGCTTCACCGGGGTCGTCGGCGCGGGGGCGCTCAGCAGGCCGCTGCTGCGCTCGGTGACCGCCGACCCGGCGCCCCGCCCGGACTGACGGGGGTCATCCCAGGACCAGGTCGCGGATCGTCGCGAGCTGGTCCTCGTCGCGCGGCCCCATGACCAGCAGGGATGTCACGGGGGAGGCCCGCCAGAGGTCGAGACGCTCCTTGATGCGCTCCGGCGGGCCCACGAGCGCGATGCCGTCGGCCAGCTCGTCCGGGATCGCCTGGAACGCCTCGTCCTTCCGCCCGGCCAGGTACAGCGCCTGGATCCGCTCGGCCGCCTCGGCGTAGCCCATCCGGCCCATGATGTCGGCGTGGAAGTTGCGGTGCCGCGCGCCCATGCCGCCGATGTAGAGCGTGAGCATCAGCTTCACGCCGTCGAGCGCGGCCCGCACGTCGTCGGAGATGACCACCATGACCATGGCGGCGATGTCGAAGTCCGCGCCGCGGGCCGCGAGCGCCTCGCCGTACATCTCCTCGATCTTGGAGGGGAACGTGAACAGCGGCAGCCAGCCCTGCGCGACCTCGGCGGCCAGGGCGACGTTCTTCGGGCCCTCCGCGCCGAGGTAGACGGGGATGTCCGGGCGCAGCGGGTGGGTGATGGGCTTGAGCGGTTTGCCGAGCCCGCCGGGCAGGGGCAGCGGGTAGTGCGGGCCGTCGGAGGTCACCGGTTCCTCGCGGCGCCACACCTTGCGCATGATCTCCACGTACTCGCGGGTACGCGCCAGCGGGCGGGCGAACGGCTGGCCGTACCAGCCCTCGACGACCTGCGGGCCCGAGGCGCCGACGCCGAGCAGCAGCCGGCCGCCCGTGAGGTGGTCGAGCGTCATGGCGGTCATCGCGGTCGTCACCGGGGGGCGGGCGGAGAGCTGGGCGACGGACGTGCCAAGCTTGATGCGTGACGTGCGGGCCCCGTACCACGCGAGCGGCGTGAACGCGTCGCTGCCGTACGCCTCGGCGGTCCACACCGAGTCGTAGCCGAGCCGTTCGGCGGCCAGCACGAGGTCGGTCGCGTCGTTGGGGTGGCGCTGCCAGTAGCCGAGGTTGAGGCCGAGTCTCATGACACCTCCAGAATTTAGTTCTATTACGGCGGCAGCAGCCCCGCGTGTCAATGCATGATCTTCCGGGGAGGTCTGAGCTGTGCTCAAGGGTCTGTGCCACATAGCCTCTGCCCTGCTCGTTCTCGCCGCGGCGGTGAATCCCGCGGCCGTTCCGGCGGCGGCCTCGGCCCAGGGTCCGGCGGCCAAGCCGAACATCGTCATGGTGCTGGCCGACGACCTGGAGTCGGGCACCCTGCCGTACTTCCCGAACATCACCCGGCTGGTGCGCGAGGGCGCCTCCTTCGACCGGTACTTCGTGACGAACTCCTGGTGCTGCCCGTCCCGCTCGTCGATCCTGCGCTCGCAGTACGTGCACAGCCACGGCGTGTGGACCAACACGCCGCCCGAGGGCGGTTTCGACAAGTACCACACCACTGGTTTGGAACGTTCCGACCTGGGCCTGTGGATGCAGCAGGCCGGATACCGCACCGGGCTCATGGGCAAGTACCTCAACCACTATCCCGGCCGCAGCGCCGTGGAGACGTTCGTGCCGCCCGGCTGGAACGAGTGGGACGTGCCCGTCCGCCGCCTCTACGAGGAGTACGGTTACCGCCTCAACGAGAACGGCACCACGGTCGACTACGGCTGGGCCGAGGACGACTACCTGTCAGACGTGCTCGCCCGCAAGGCCGGCAGCTTCGTCACCGCCTCCGACCAGCCGTTCTTCCTCTACCTCGCGCCGGTCGGCCCGCACAACCCGGACAACCCGGCCGTCCGCCACGCCGACGCGTTCATCGGCGCGCGGGCGCCGCGCCCACCCTCGTTCGACCAGCCGGACGTCAGCCGCGAGCCCGCCTGGCTGCGCTCGCGCCCGAGGTTCTCCGAGCACGTCATCGACCGGATCGACGAGCGCTACCAGGCGCGGATGCGCGCCATGCTGGGCGTGGACGACCTCGTCGGTTCCGTCGTCGAGTCGCTGCGCGCCGCCGGCAAGCTCGAGAACACCTACATCGTCTTCACCTCCGACAACGGCTTCCATCTCGGCACCCATCGCCTCAGGCAAGGCAAGACGACGCCGTTCGAGGAGGCGATCCGGGTGCCGCTCGTGGTCCGGGGGCCGGGCGTCCAGGCCGGTTCGGTGATCCACGAGATGGCGCAGACCGTGGACCTCGCGCCCACCTTCGCCGAGCTGGGCGGGGCGACCCTGCCGGCCCTGGCCGAGGGGCGGTCGCTGATGCCGTTGCTGCGCGGGCAGCACCCGTCGCCGTGGCGCAAGAACGCGCTCATCGAGTTCGCCAGGCCCGCCGACAAGTCCTCGGCCGCGCAGACGCCCGTGCCCGGCTATCAGGCGCTGCGGACCGAGGGCTACACGTACGTCAAGTACGTGACGGGGGAGACCCAGCTCTACGACCTCACCAAGGACCCGTACGAGCTGACCAACCTGGCCGCCGGCGCGGACCCGGAGCTGGTGCGTAATCTTCAGGACCGGCTCCAGGCCATGGTCTCCTGCTCGGGCGCGACCTGCCGGCAGGCCGACGTGCGGGAGTGAGGCGCCGGGCGGCCCGTCACTCGCCGCAGAAGCCGGGGTAGGCGCGTGCCAGGTGGTCGGTCACCGCCTCGGTGGTCTGGTCGGGGTCGCCGTCCAGTATGGCACGCAGGATGCGGCGGTGGTCGGTCTGGAGCCCCGAGGTGTCGCCCAGCCGCACGACCGCCTCCACCGCGTACCTGCGCAGCGAGTCGCGCAGCGAGCGCATGATCGCGGCGATCAGCCGGTTGCCCGACGCCTCGGCCAGCGCGCAGTGAAAGGCCGTGTCGTGCTCCACGAACTCCTCCGGCGAGGCCGCCCGGTCCATCCCGGCGATCGCCTCGGCCAGCGCCGAGACGTCGGGCCCGGTCAGGGCCGCCCGCGCCGCCGCCCAGCGTTCGATCATCAGCCGGGTGTCGATCACCTCGCGCGGCTCCAGCGAGGCGAGGCCGAGATGCAGCCGCAGGAGGTCGGTGAGCGCCGCGTCGGGTTTGGAGACGAGCACGGCGCCCGCGTCCGGACCTCGGCCCACCTGTGACGACACCACGCCGAGCGTCTCCAGCACGCGCATCGCCTCGCGCACCGACGACCGGCTCACGCCGAGCTGCTCGGCGAGCTGCCGTTCGGCGGGCAGCCGGTCGCCGGCGGTCAGCCCGTCCTCGGCGATACGGCGCTCCACCTGCGCGAGGACGTCCTCGAACGTGCGGGTCTTCCTGACGGGCTGCCAGCCGGTGCCGGTCAACGGTTCCCCCTGCTGCTATGGTCTGACCATACTGTGGTCTGACCATACCCCGGCTCGGAAGGAGAGCGGTGCGAGTCGCCCTGTTCATCACGTGCGTGAACGACACGCTCTTCCCCGGCACCGGCAAGGCCGTCGTGTCACTCCTGCGCAGGCTGGGCTGCGACGTCGACTTCCCGGCCGCCCAGACGTGCTGCGGCCAGATGCACGTCAACACCGGCTACCGCGAGGAGGGCGTGCGCCTCGCCCGCCACTTCACCGAGGTGTTCGCCGGGTACGACGCCGTCGTCGCGCCGTCCGGCTCGTGCGCCGCGATGGTGCGCGAGCAGTACCCCAAGCTCGTACGGCCCGGCAGCAGGGGCGCGGCGGCGGTCGCCGAGGTCACGCCCAAGGTCCACGAGCTGAGTGAGTTCCTCATCGACGTGCTGAAGGTCGAGGACGTCGGCGCGTACTTCCCGCACCGGGTGACCTACCACCCGACATGTCACTCGCTGCGCGGCCTCCACCTCGGCGACCGCCCGGCCCGGCTGCTGCGCAACGTCCGCGGCCTCGACCTGGTCCCGCTGCCCGGGGCCGAGGAATGCTGCGGGTTCGGCGGCACGTTCGCGGTCAAGAACCCGGCCGTCTCCGCGGCGATGGGCGCCGACAAGGTGCGCGGCGTCCTCGACACGGGCGCCGAGGTGCTCTGCGCGGCCGACAACTCCTGCCTCATGCACATCGGCGGCATGCTGGGCCGCCAGCGGACCGGCGTCCGGGTCATGCACCTGGCCGAGATCCTCGCCTCCACCGAAGAGGGCAAAGCATCATGAGTGCCACTTTCCTCGGCATGCCTGGAAATTTCCCGGAAAACTCCGCGCGGGCCGTGCGGAACTCGCAGCTCCGCTACAACCTCCGCAAGGCCACGCACACCATCCGCGGCAAGCGCGCGAGCGTCGTCGGCGAGCTGCCCGACTGGCAGGAGCTGCGCGCGGCCGGCAAGGCGATCAAGGACGAGACGCTGCGCCACCTCGACCGCTACCTCGTCCAGCTCGAGGAGGCCGTCACCGCGGCCGGCGGCCACGTCCACTGGGCCAGGGACGCCGCCGAGGCCAACCGCATCGTCGCCGGCCTGGTCAAGGCCACCGGCGAGAGCGAGGTCGTCAAGGTCAAGTCCATGGCCACCCAGGAGATCGGGCTCAACGAGGCGCTGGCCGCCGAGGGCGTCACCGCCTACGAGACCGACCTGGCCGAGCTCATCGTCCAGCTCGGCGATGACTTCCCCAGCCATATCCTGGTGCCCGCCATCCACCGCAACCGCGCCGAGATCCGCGAGATCTTCCTCGACCGGATGGACGACGCGCCGCCCGGGCTGACCGACGAGCCCGCCGCCCTGGCCGAGGCCGCCCGCGTGCACCTGCGCGAGCGGTTCCTGCGCAGCAAGGTCGCCATCTCGGGCGCCAACTTCATGATCGCCGAGAGCGGCACCCTCGTCGTGCTGGAGTCCGAGGGCAACGGCCGCATGTGCCTTACCCTGCCCGAGACGCTGATCAGCGTGGTCGGCATCGAGAAGATCCTGCCCACCTGGCGCGACCTGGAGGTGTTCCTCCAGCTCCTGCCGCGCAGCTCCACCGGCGAGCGCATGAACCCGTACACGAGCATGTGGACCGGCTCCGCCGAGGGGCAGGACTTCCACCTTGTGCTCCTCGACAACGGCCGCACGGACGTCCTGGCCGACGAGGTCGGCCGCCAGGCCCTGCGCTGCATCCGCTGCTCGGCCTGCCTCAACGTCTGCCCGGTCTACGAGCGCGCCGGCGGCCACGCGTACGGCTCGGTCTACCCCGGCCCCATCGGCGCCATCCTCACCCCGCAGCTGCGCGGCATGGGCTCGGAGCTCGACGCGTCGCTGCCGTACGCCTCCAGCCTGTGCGGCGCCTGCTACGAGGTGTGCCCGGTCGCGATCGACATCCCCGAGGTGCTCGTCGACCTGCGCGCCAAGGCCCCCCACGGCGCGGCCGAGCGGACCGGCATGCGCGTGGCCGGCTGGATACTCAACGACCAGGCCCGGCTGGCCGCGGCGCAGCGCGCGGCCACGCGGCTGCGCAAGCTGGTGCCCCGGCGGCTGCCGGGCCCCCTGTCGGCCTGGACCGACACCCGGGACCTGCCCGACATCCCGGAGGAATCCTTCAGAGACTGGTGGGAGCGAGAAGGGTGAGCACGAGCGCGCGCGAGGAGATCCTCGCCCGGATCAGGCGGGCCGTCGACGGGACCCCGGAGGTGGAGATCCCCCGGCGCTACCGCGCGACGGCGCGAGTGGACGACCTGGTGGGGCTGTTCGCCGAGCGGGTCGGCGACTACCGGGCGATCGTCCACGTCGTCCCGGAGGCCGAGGTCCCGGCCCGGATCGCCGCGATCGTCGCGGGGCGGCGCATGGTCGTCCCCGACGGGCTCCCCGGCGAGTGGACGCCACCGGACGAATCCGGCGGCGGCCCGGCCGACCCGTACACCGCGGACGGCGTCATCACCGGATGCGCCGTCGCCGTCGCCGAGACCGGCACGATCGTCCTCGACACGGGGCCGGGCCAGGGCAGCAGGGCGCAGACGCTGGTGCCCGACTACCACCTGTGCGTGGTGCGGGCGGACCAGATCGTGGCCGGGGTGCCCGAGGCGCTCTCCCGGCTCGATCCGGCCCGCCCGCTCACCTGGATCAGCGGGCCCTCCGCGACGAGCGACATCGAGCTCAACCGCGTGGAGGGCGTCCACGGCCCGAGGACGCTGGAGGTCCTGATCGCCGCCCCGTGACTAGTACCGGATGACGGCCGCGACGCCGGGCACCTTGTCGGTGAACCAGAGCTCCGCGTCCGTCATCGCCGCGGCCCTGGCCAGCGCGGAGTCGGCGCGCTCGCGCACCGGCTCCTCGACGCCCCACAGGCGCAGCTCGCCCGCGTCGGTGGAGACCTGCGTGCCTCCCTCGCCGATCCACACCTCCTGCGGCAGCTGGCCCGGCGACAGCACGGCGTGCACGCGCCCTTCCCGCAACGCGTGGAACACCTGGGCGAGCCCGGTCGGCCCGGACGCCTCGCGGTGCCGGTCGATCAGCTCGGCCCGCCGTTCCTCCAGCCACGCGTCGAGCGCCTCCTCCACGTCGCGCTCGAACGACCCGTGACCGGAACGGCTGCCGTGCTCGACCATGACGACCCGGTCCGACGCCTTCGTGCCGAGGTGGTCGGTGAGCATGGCCCGCGACCTCGGCTCGCCGGCCACGAGGACGAGCTCCGCGCCGATCCGGCGCACCTGCTCGTCCACCTCCTTCGCCACCGCCGCGGCGTTCTTCTCCCAGGTCTCCTCCACCGCGCTCTCGTAGCGCCGCTGCGACCAGCCGCCCTGCGCGGTCTTCTGCAGCGGCCAGTCCTGCGCCTCCACGACGGCCGTGCGCGGCGAGCCGCCGCCGAAGACCGTGACCTCCGCGCCCGCGTGGTCCACGATGACCCGCAGGTGCGGCACGTTCTCCCCCCTCGCCAGGAGCAGCGGGGTGACGTGCGGCAGCGGCGACCAGACCGCCAGCTCGCTCGGCGGCGGCTCGGCCAGCGGCTCGGCGAGGACGACGTCGCCGTGCGTGGCGAACACCGCCTCTCCCGCCCCCGCCCGCCGCACGTGGCTCTCCAGGACCCTCAGCGTGTGGGGGTCCGCCGCGGCGCCGAGCCGGTCGCGGACGGCGTGCCAGCGCGACTCACGGTCCCGCTCGGTGAGCGCGCCCGTGTAGACCGACGCGTACGGCCCGCGGCGCTCATACAGCGGCCGGATGAAGTCGAGCCGCACGGATCACCACCTCCGCCTCTCCTTGCCGAGCCCCAGGGCCTCGGCCACCTCGGCGACGTTCTCGAACCCGCGGTCCGGCAGCGAGCGCACCATCTCGACGACGTGGTCGGGCGCGTTGGCCTCCTCGGCGTGCCGCACCAGCTCACCCTTGGAGGAGGGGAAGTGGCTGTCGCTGAGCCAGCGGGCCAGGTCGCTGCGGGCCTCCACGCCCTCCGCGCTGATGCCCTCGGGGGTGCCGGGCTCGTGTCCGGGCGGGTATCCGGTGTGGTCCTGCTCGCCGGGGGCGGGCGTGGGTTCGGGCTCCTTCCACTCCTCCGCGTGGGTCGGGCCGCCGCCGCGTACCATCCCCTCGGTCTCGTGCTTCTGCTGCTCGTCGACGCGACGGGTGTGCTTGGCGCTTCCTCGATCCATGGTTCTCACTCCTCTCCCTGGCGCCCCTACCCCCGCTTTCATGGGCAAACATCGCGAACGACATCGCGGATGTGTACGCTGCCGGTCGTGTTCGATGCCGACGTGAAGATCGTCACACCCCGGCTCACGCTGCGCCCCTTCGGCCCGGACGACGCCGCGCGCGTCAGGACGATCGTGGAGTCCGGCGCCCGCTTCCTGCCGCCCGGAGCGCCCGAGCACGTCGCCGGCGTCACCCGCTGGCTGGAGACCGGCGTGCACGAGCTGCGGGACTCCGGCCAGGGCGTCCACCTCGCGATGACCGACGCCGAGGGCCGCATCGTGGGCGCCATCGGCCTGTTCAAGACCTCCTGGGGCGCGGGCACGACCGAGGTCGGCTACGGCGTCCACCCGCTCTACCGCAACCGCGGCTTCGCCACCGAGGCCGTACGCGGGCTGACCGAGTGGGTGTTCGCGTCCACCGACCTGCGCCGCGTGGACCTCACGGCCAACCTCGACAATCTCGCCTCGCTGCGCGTCGCCCAGAAAGCCGGCTTCACCTGGGAGGGCGTGCTGCGCGAGGCCAGCCTGGAGGACGACGGCCCGCACGACCTCGTCGTCTTCGGCCTGCTCCGCCAGGACGGCCGCGCCCCCGCCGAGATCCTGCCCGCCGTCGAGCTGCGCACCGAACGCCTGCTGCTGCGCCCCCTGTCGGAGCAGGACGTGCCCGGGCTGACCGCCACCGGCGCCGACGCCTTCACCCAGGCCATGACCGGCGTGCCCCGCGGATACACCGAGGCCGACGCCCGGGCCTTCGTCGCCCTCCGGGAGCGGAGGCGGATCAAGGGGGAGGGCATGGCCTGGGCCGCCGTCGAGCTGGACGGCGGCCGGTTCGCCACGAACGTGGACCTGCGGGACCTCGACTGGCGCAACGGGTCGGCCGAGGTCGGCTACATGACCGCGCCGTGGGCGCGCGGCAACGGGTACGCGGGGGAGGCGGTGCGCGGCATCGCCCGGTGGCTGTTCGAGGTGCGGCGCTTCCAGCGGCTCGTGCTGCGGACCGCCGTCTCCAACCCGGCCTCGCAACGCGTGGCCGAGAAGGCGGGCTTCGTCCGCGAGGGCGTCGCCCGCAGGGCGCTGCACGGCGAGGACCTCGTCGTCTACAGTCTGGTCCCGTCCGACCTGCCCTAGCCTCCCGCCCGGGTGCCCCCTGGTGAAACCACCGGGAAGCCGTCACTCTTGGTGGTGAGGACGGTGAGGCTGCATGATCACGGTGGTCGGGTGGGACGGATCGGAGCTGTCGGCCAAGGCCATCGACCGGCTCCACGCGGCGGCGCTGGTCGTGGGCTCCCAGTCCCTCGCCGGCCGGTTCGGGCTCGCGGCGCCGGTCGTGCCCGGCGACGCGCTCCTGGAGACCCTCGACCGGCACACCGGGGAGGGCGGGGGCCCGGCCGTCGTCGTCACCGAGGGCGATCCCGGTTTCTTCGGCGTCGTCCGCGCCCTGCGGGGACACGGCCTGGAGCCCGAGGTGCTGCCCGCGACCTCGCTCGTCACCCGCGCCTTCGCCTGCGCCGGGCTCAACTGGGAGGACGCCCTCGTCGTCGCCCCGGCCGGCCCGCGCCAGCTCGACCGGGTCGTCAACGCCTGCCGCGCCCACCCCAAGGTGGCCGTCCTCGTCACGCCCGGCGTCGGCCCCGCCGAGATCGCCCGCGAGCTGGCCCCCACCACGCCGCGCTCCCTGCTGGTCTGCGAGGACCTCGGCGGTCCCGACCAGCGCGTCACCCACAGCCGCATGGGCGAGGCCACCACCCGCCCGTGGAAGGACCCGGACGTGGTGCTGGTCCTCGACCCGCTGCACCGGGCCGGGCCGCCCGGCTGGGTGGCCGGCGCGCAGCCCGGCCCCGCCGAGTGGGCGCTGCCGCTCGGCGGCCCCCTCCCGCCGGAGGTCAAGGCGTACATCCTGGCCAAGCTGGGACCCCGGCTCGGCGACCTGGTGTGGGACGTCGGCGCCGGCTCCGGCGAGATCGCGGTCGAGTGCGCCCGGCTCGGCGCGGCCGTCATGGCCGTCGAGCGCGACGAGGAGTCCTGCGCCCGGCTCCGCTCCACCGTGCTGGCCCACGGCGTCAAGGTGGCGCTCACCCGCGGCCAGGCGCCGCCCGCGCTGGAGCCCCTGCCCGACCCCGACGCCGTGTTCGTCGGCGGAGGCGGCATCGACGTGATCGTCGCCTGCGCCGCGCGCCGCCCCCGCTCACTCGTGTGCGCCGTCCGGACCCTGGAACGCGTGCCCGCCGTCCTCGACCGGCTGCGCGAGCACGGCTACCGCGCCGAGGGCACCCAGATCCTGGCCTCCAAGCTCACCGTCCTGCCCGACGGCTCCCACGGCCTGGCCGCCTCCGACCCGGTCTTCGTCGTCCACGCGGTGCCCGCATACCCGGCGTGACCTGTCGCTCACGGGCGCGCATCGGTTATCCTCGCGTGTCTTTGTCTACCTCCGGAGAATCCCTCGATGAAGCCGCCGCTCCTGCTGATCGGGCAGGGCTCGAACGATGACGCCGACTCAGCGGAGTTCGGCAGGTTCGTCCACCGGCTCCGCTGCCGGCTGGACCAGCGAGCCGCCGACGTCTCCGGCGGCTATCTGGAGCGGGCCACGCCACGCTTGAGCGAGTCCGTCGCCTCCCTGGTCGCCCGCGGACACCACCGCCTGGTCGCGCTGCCGCTGAGCCTCAGCCGCGTGGGCGAGGAATGGCCCGCCGCGCTGGAGGCCGAGGCACGCCGCCACCCCACGCTGATGTACGACTACGGCCGTCCCCTCGGCCCCGACCCCCGCGTGCTCTCGCTGCTGGCCGAACGGCTCAAGGACGCCGCGACCGAGATGCCGCGGCTGCGGCCCCTGGAGGTCGTGGGCGGCAGGTACCGCCAGCTCCGCGCCGTCGACACGGCGGCCTTCGAGCACCAGCCCGGCCACGTCGAGCCGGGCGAGACCGCGGTCGTGCTGGTCGGCGAGGGCTCCACCGACCCGGCCGCCAACGCCGAGATCCACCGCGTGTCCCGGCTGTTCTGGGAGACCCACGCCTACGACTTCATGACCGTCGAGACCGCGTTCGTCTCCGTCACGCCGCCCGGGGTGCCCGGCGGCCTGGAGCGCTGCCGCCGCCTCGGCGCCAAGCGGGTCATCGTGGTGCCCTACCTGCTGTTCGCGGGCGGGGTGCTGGAGCGGGTCTGGGCGCAGGCGCTCGCCTACGGCGCGGGCCACCCCGACCTCGACATCCGCTGCGCCGAGGTGATCGGCGACTGCGACACCCTGGCCGATGTGGTCATCGACCGTTACGAGGAAGCACTCCAACTCGCCTGATCCCCCACGGAGGTTCGCCGTGCTCGCAGAGACGCTCGCCGCGATCCGTCCCGCCGATCCCCGGGCGCTCGCCGAGGCGCGCGCCCACCAGGATCGCCTCACCAAGCCCCGGGGCTCGCTCGGGGCGCTCGAGGAGGTCGCCGTACGCCTGGCCGGAGCGGCCGGCGCCTGCCCGCCACCCATGCCCGAGCCCGCGGTGCTCGCCATCTTCGCGGCCGACCACGGCGTCCACGCCCGCGGCGTCACGCCGTGGCCGCAGGAGGTGACCGTCCAGATGGTCGCCAACTTCCTGTCCGGAGGCGGCGTGGCCAACGCCTTCGCCGCCCAGGCGGGCGTCTCGGTGACCGTGGTGGACATCGGCGTCGCCGCAGACCTGCCGGACGCGCCCTCGCTGGTCAAGCGGAAGATCGGGTACGGCACCGCCGACCTGTCCAAGGGCCCGGCGATGACCGTGGACCAGGCTGCGCGCGCCATCGAGGCGGGCATCGCGGTGGCCCGCGACCTGGTCGCCCAGGGGGCCCGCTGCCTGATCACCGGCGACATGGGCATCGCCAACACCACGGCCTCGGCCGCCCTCGTCGCCGCCTTCACCGGTGCCGACCCCGCCGAGGTCACCGGACGCGGCACCGGCGTGGACGACGCCACGTACGAGCGGAAGGTCGGCATCGTCCGTGAGGCCCTGCGGGTCAACGGCGTCACGCGGGCCGGCTCCGAGGCGAGCGACGCGCTGCGCGTGCTCGCCGCCGTCGGCGGGTTCGAGCACGCGGCGATCGCCGGTTACATCCTCGGCGGCGCCGCCGCGCGCGTGCCGGTGATCCTCGACGGCGTCATCGCCGGCGCCGCGGCCCTCGCCGCCGCGGCCCTCGACCCGGCCACCGTCGACCACTGCGTCGCCGGGCACCGCTCCGCCGAGCCGGGGCACACCGTCGCGCTGGCCACCCTAGGGCTGCGCCCCCTCGTCGACCTGGAGCTCCGGCTGGGCGAGGGGACCGGCGGCCTGCTCGCCCACCCCATCGTCTGCGCGGCCGTACGCGTCATGCACGAGGTGGCCACGTTCGACTCGGCGGGGGTGACCGAGAAACCCGTGTGACCCGTGACTCCCCGTGATGACTCGTGGTGACGCGTGATGACACGGGTTGACACGGGCGAAACACCGGGCAGGCCCGGACCCGGTAGGTTTACCTCCTGACACAGCCCAACCTTCGCGAACGGGAGAATCCCACCATGGGCCCCTACCTCCTCGGCCTGCGGCTTTCCGGTCGCCGGGTCCTCGTCGTGGGAGGCGGCCACGTCGCCCAACGCCGGGTGCCCGCCCTGCTGGAGGCGGGCGCGGTGGTCACCTTGGTGTCGACCAGTGTCACCCCCGCCCTCGACGACCTCATCGCCGCCGGCCGCGTCACCTGGCGCGCCCGGCCGTACGAGGTGGGCGACTGCGACGGCGCCTGGCTCGTCCAGGCCTGCACCGACGACCGGTCCGTCAACACGGCCGTGGCCGCCGAGGCCGAGGCCAAGCACATCTGGTGCGTGCGCGCCGACGACAAGGACGCCTCCGCCGCCTGGACCCCCGCCTCGGGGCGCGTCGACGAGATCACCGTGGCGGTCACCGCGGGCGGCGACCCGCGCCGGGCCGCCGGCATCAGGGACGCCGTGGTCGGGGCCCTGCGCGACGGCACCGTGGACGCGCGCCGCAGCCGTACCAAGCCCGTGGGCGTGGCCCTCGTCGGCGGCGGGCCCGGCGACCCCGGGCTCATCACCGTGCGCGGCCGCCAGCTGCTCGCCCAGGCCGACGTCGTGGTCGCCGACCGCCTCGCGCCCCGCGCCCTGCTCGACGAGCTCGCGCCCGACGTCGAGCTCATCGACGCCGCCAAGGTCCCGTACGGCAGGTCGCTCCCCCAGGAGAAGATCAACGAGATCCTCGTGGACCGGGCCCGGCAGGGGAAGTTCGTGGTGCGGCTCAAGGGCGGCGACCCGTTCGTGTTCGGCCGCGGCGGCGAGGAGATGATCGCCTGCGGCCACGCGGGGATCCCCGTGCTGGTCGTGCCCGGCATCACCAGCTCCGTCGCCGTGCCCGCCGCCGCCGGGGTCCCGGTCACCCACCGGGGCGTCAGCCAGGAGTTCCACGTGGTGTCCGTGCACGTGGCGCCCGACGACCCCGCCTCCACCGTCGACTGGCCCGCCATGGCCCGCTCGCAGGGCACGTTGGTCCTGATGATGGCCGTCGAACGGCTCGCCAAGGTGGCCGAGGCGCTCCTGCGAGACGGACGCTCACCGGAGACTCCCGTAATGGTGGTGCAGGACGGTACCCTTCCGACCCAGCGGACGGTTATCGCTCCACTTTCCACCGTGGCCGACCGCGTGTCCGCGGCTGGGATACGGCCGCCGGCGATCGTCGTCGTCGGTGATGTCGTGAGGGTCGGCCAGGAGGTCGAGATGGTTCGAGCGGAGCGCTTGCCGTGAGCACGGCCATGGATGACGGGCGCCAGGAGTCGCCAGGTGAGCAGACGTTGAGCTTCCGCGCCATCAAGGACGAGGACGCCGTCGGGCCCGACGCCGTCCCACCGGCGGACCCCCCGGAGGAGGAGGCCGAGCGGCCGTTCCCGGAACCCGACCCCGAGGCGGAGCCTGTTTCGGACCCGGAGCTCGATTCGGACGTGCAGGCTGGCTCGGACGTGCAGGCTGGCTCGGACTCGGAGGCTGGCTTTGACTCGGAGTTCGATACGGACGCGGAGGCTGACTCCGATCCGGAGCCCGGTTCGGAGGCGGAGCTCGACTCCGAGCGGGAGCCTGAGCTCGAGGTGGAGCCGGAGCCCGCCCTGGAGCCTCAAGCGGCGGACGCGCCGGAGCCGCGAGCAGAGGTCGCGCCGGAGCCCCAGGCTGCGGTCGCGCCGCAGCACGAAACGGAACCCGAGTCCGCGCCCGAGCCGCCCGCCGACGAAGCGGACGAAGTCGACGAGCCTTTCGCGCTGGAGGACGAGACCTCGGAGCCCTCCGCGATCACGGCCGAGACGCCCGAGTTCGCCGCGCCCGCGGCTGAGACGCCGGAGCAGGAGCACGAGCCGGTGGAGGCGCCCTGTCTGGAGGACGCCCTCGCGGACACGGAGCCCGAAGCCGAGCCCGACGCAGAGGCGCAGGTGCAGCCGGAGGAGTCCCCGGAGCCGGAGCCGACGCCGGTGCCGGCGTCAGGAAACGGCGCGGGCGCGTACGTGCTTCCCCCCGAGACCGTCGCCGCCCTCACCTCCGCCCTCGACACCCTCCGCGTCAGCGTCGCCGACCTCCGCTTCGGGCTCGACCTGCCCGGCGCCGACGAGGCCCGGCAGGCGCGCGCCGATCTCCTGACCCAGCTCCACGACTACGTGCTGCCCCGGGTGCGCACCAACACCGCCCCCGCCCTGATCGTGGTCGCCGGCTCGACCGGCGCGGGCAAGTCCACGCTGGTCAACTCCCTGGCCGAGAAGAACGTCTCCCGCACCGGCGTCCGCCGTCCCACCACGGGCGTGCCCGTCCTGGCCTGCCACCCGGACGATCAGCGATGGTTCGCCGAGGGCGAGCTGCTCGGCGGCCTGCGGCGCATCGACAAGCCGTCGCCCGACGCCGGCCCCGACAGTCTCGTCGTCGTCCCCACCGAGAAGCTGCCCCAGGGCGTGGCGCTGCTCGACACCCCCGACATCGACTCGGTCGTCGAGAAGCACCACGAGATCGCGCAGCGCATGCTGGACGCCGCCGACCTGTGGGTCTTCGTCACCACCGCCGCACGCTACGCCGACGCGCCCGCCTGGAACCTCCTGCGCATGGCCAAGGAACGCGGCGCCCGCCTGGCCATCGTCCTGTCGCGGGTCCAGCCGAAGGCGCGCGAGGTGGTGCTCAAGCACTTCGTCCGCATGCTCACCGAGTACGGCCTGGGGGAGATCGACCGGTTCGTCATCGGCGAGTCCAAGGTCGTCGACGGCCGGCTGCCCGACAGTGAGGTGACCGACCTGCGCCTGTGGCTGGCGGAGCTGTCGGTCGACGAGGAGCGCCGCGCGCAGGCCGTACGGGAGACCCTGGACGGCGTGCTGAACAGCTTCCGCACCCGCGTGCCCGCCCTCGCCAAGCACATGGAGACGCAGGTCGCGTTCCGGGGCGAGCTGCGCTCGGACGTGGACGCCGCGTACCGCAACGCGCTGGCCGACATCGACCGGGCCTTCCGCGGCGGCTCGCTCATCCACGGCGAGGTGCTCGCGCGGTGGCAGGACTTCGCGGGCTCGGGCGACCTCATGCGCACGCTCCAGCTGCGCAGGCGCGGCCGGGCGGCCCGGCAGGCTCCCGAGCGGGTGCTGGCGTTCCGGGTCGCGCTGCGCGCCGGCCTGGAGTCGGTGATCGTCGCCGCGGCCACACGCGCATCCGACGAGGTGGCGGCCCGCTGGCGTCACCGCTCGCCGCTCGGCGCGACGCTGGTCGCCAACCTCGACCGGCCCTCCGACGATCTCGTACGGCACGCGGCCCGCGCCATCGCCGCATGGCAGGAGCACGTCACCGAGCTGGTACGCACCGACGGGGTGGCCAAGCGCTCGGTGTCCAAGCTGGTGTCGTTCGACGCCGACTCCCTGTCGCTGATCTTCATGGTGGCGATGTTCAGCGGCGCGACCACAGGGGTGCCGCACCGGCTGGTCAACGCCCTGCTGGGGGCCGAATCGCTGCGCGGCATCGGCGCCAAGGCGCTCAGTGACCTGCGCGCCCGCATCGGGATGCTGTTCGACGAGGAGTCCATGCGTTACGTGCAGGCGCTCGACTCGGCCGGGATCCCGGACGAGGCGGTCGCGACGCGCCTCTACCAGGCCACGTACAACCTCGAGGTGGCACGATGACCACCCCACTGCCCCCCGTGACGCCCCTCGGGGTGACCCGATGAACACCCCGACGACCCCCGGGACGACCCGATGAGCACGATGACGACGACCCCCTGCGTGAGCCGATGAGCACGATGACGACGACCCCCTGCGTGAGCCGATGAGCACCATGACCACCAGGCCCGGCCTGGCGCCGCGCCTCACCGCGCTCACCAAGATCGTTGAGCTGGGCCCGGGACGCCTGGAGCCCAAGCTGCTGGCCGAGGCGAGCACGCTGCTCAAGCGCGCCGGCGAGCGGCTCAAGCTGTCGTCGGAGCACACCGTGGTGGCGCTCGCGGGCGGCACGGGCAGCGGCAAGTCGTCGCTGTTCAACGCCGTCTCCGGGCTGGAACTGTCGCCCACGGGCGTGCGCCGCCCGACCACGGCCCGTACCCACGCCTGCGTGTGGGGCCTGGAAGGCGCCGGACCGCTGCTCGACTGGCTGCAGATCCAGGAGCGGCACCGGTTCACCCGCGCCAGTGCGCTCGACCGGGGCGAGAGCCAGCTCCACGGGCTGATCCTGCTCGACCTGCCGGACCACGACTCGATCAGGGCGCTCACCGACAACGAGGCCGACCGCCTCATCGGCCTGGCGGACCTGGTGGTGTGGGTGCTCGACCCGCAGAAGTACGCCGACGCCTCCACCCACCGCCGCTACGTCACGGAGCTCGCCGGACACGACGCGGTCACGGTGTTCGCGCTCAACCAGGCCGACAAGCTGAGCGCCGAGGAACTCGCCGAGCTCGTCATCGACCTCAACGACCTGCTGCGCCGCGAAGGCGTCGAGCACCCGACCGTCGTCCCCACCTCGGCGACCACGGGACGCGGCATCGACAGCCTCAAGAGCGTCCTCGCCGGGGCGGTCTCCCGGCGCCGGGCGGCCATCCAGAAGATGGAGGCGGACCTGCACCGTCTCGAACAGCGGGTGGCCAAGTCCATGCCGGTGGGCGAGGCGCTGTCCGCCCCCTCGACGGTGGACGACGCCCGCCGGCTCGGCCTCACCGACGCGCTGTGCGACGCCGTGGGCGTCCCGGCGGTGGGCGAGGCCATGGAGAACGTCTACGCCGAGCGTTCCATGCAGTGGGTCGGCTGGCCGTACCCGCGCTGGATCTCCAAGCTGCGCCCCGACCCCGTCAAGACGCTGCGCCTGGAGGACGTCGGGGACGAGATCCGCGGCATCACCACCGGCACGGTCAGCGCGCAGACGGCGGAGGTCGTCAACGCGGTGCAGGCGCTCGCCGACGGGTTGTCGGCCGACATGCACCCGGTGTGGCGGTCGTCCCTGCAGCACGCGGCCCGCTCACGTCTCAAGCAGCTCCCGCAGACGCTCACGCAGGAGCTGTCGGAGGTGGCGCCCCGGCTCGACCACGTGCCGGGCTGGTGGTGGCTGCTGAAGATCTGGCAGTACCTGCTGGTGGCGGCGTTCGTGCTGGGGCTGGGCTGGCTCGTGACCGGCCTGCTCCTCCCCGGCCAGTCGCCGCTGGGGTTCCAGCTCCTGGGTGACACGGCGGCTCTGCCGTGGGTGGGGCTGATGATGGCCTCCGTGCTCGGCCTCGGAGTTCTGTCGGGGATCGCCGCGCGCAACTTCGTGGAGCTGGGGGCGTCGAAGGAACGCGAACGGCTGGAGCGGGAGATGCGGCGCCGGGTCGCGGCTGTGGCGGAGTCCTCGGTGGTGGAGCCGGTGGAACGCGAACTGGGCCGCCACCACGCCTTCTACACGGCCATGCGCGCCCTGGCGGGCTAGCCGGCCGGGTCGGCTGGACTCGCCGGAGCCGGGGGGCGGCACCCTTCGGCTCCCGCTTGTGTCCTCCGCCCGGGTCCGCTGCTGGTCGTGCGTGCTTGTCGGGGACGGTCGTCGTGCGCGCTCGTCCACAACCGAGCCCGCCTTCCACGCCCCATCCACAGAACGTCGTTCGGCACCCCGCCCCCACCGCCCGCTCCGGCACCGTGATCCCAGATCGCGGGCACCCCGCCCGCAGGCATGGGAGGCAAACGGATGAACGACATCTACATCACGCTCACCGGCAACGTCGCAGCAGAGCCCCGCCAGTACACCTTCGAGGACGGGGCCAGGGTGACCTCGCTCCGGGTCCTGACCTCACACCGCTACTTCGACCGGAAGACCGGCCAGTGGACCGACGGTGAGAGGGTCTGCTTCGCGGTGCGCTGCTGGCGGTCCCTCGGCGACAACGTGGCACGGTCGATCAGGATGGGCCATCCCGTGGTGGTGTCCGGCAAGCTTCGTATCCGCGAGTTCGGCCCGGAGGGCGACCGCCGCTTCATGCCCGAGATCGAGGCCAGCGCGGTGGGTCACGACCTGCGCTGGGGCGCCGGCACGTTCGTCAAGCCGGAGCGGGGCGGCGGCCCGGCAACGGTGAGCAAGGAGATGCGTGACCGCCTGGACGCCGAGACCGAGGACTGGGCCATGGGCGCAAGCGGGTACACGGGCGGGGGCAGGAGCGCCATGGGAGGCGGCGGAGCGGCCATGGCGGGCGGCGAATCCGCCGCGGGAGGCGGCCGGGCCGCTGTGGCAGGAGCCGGAGCCGTCCCGGGAGACGACGCGGCCACCGTGCCCGGAAATGGAGGCGTCGGGGCCGCAACAGGAGGCGGGCCCGCCCAGCCGCGTCCGTCCTTCCCGGAGCCCCCGGCCATGACACCGCTTCCCCCGGCCCCGGCCGACCACGCGGAGGAGCCCGAAGTCCCGAGCCAGAACGACCAACTCGGCGCCCCGCAGAAGGACGGGCATCTCGTCACCGCGAACGCTGAGGCTCACATGACCGCCGCCGCCGCTGCCCCCGCCCCCGGCAAGGCGTCGTCCAAGCCTGCCCGCGCGAAGAGCCGCTCCTCCCGCGCCGGCAGCACTTCACTCCACATCCTCGGCGAGGACGACAACGAGCGCGAGTCGGAAGACGCGGAGTGGCCCACCAGCGAGCCGATCGCAGCCTGACCACGCAGCTCACAGCGGGCCCGATGCCACCGACGAACGCGCGGCCATCGGGCCCATGCATCGCAAGCGGGGAGCGATACCGGAGGCAAGTGAAAGGGACTTCAGGGCCGAAGAAGCCGCAGGCGTAGAAGGGAAGAGCAAAGGAGTTGCCAGAGGGAGGATACGGAGGGGGCGAGAACGCGTGCCGATTGTGACGAAGGCGGAGAGGACGGGAGGCAGGTCACGACCGCACATTCAATGTCGACCTCACCGCCGCCTGCGCCGTGACCGTCCGCTACTCGCACCCGACGAGAACGTCGCTCGGCTGCCCCCGCTGGGGTCACGCCCGCCTCGACTGCTTGGCCGCCACTACTGCTTGGGCCGCGCGGGGCGGTGGTCGTGATCACGATCCTCACCGGGACGTGGGCGGGCAGAATTCAGCGGAGAGCACGTCGGTGAAGACGCTCAGCGAAGCCCAGTCGCCGTTGACCTGGCTGGCGACGCGGTGCCTGCCGTCGCGGGTGCCCATGGCGTAGCTCCACGAGCCGTAGGTGGCACCGGCGTTGCCCCAGACGGTCACTCCGCAGGCCAGCTTCTGCTCGAAGATGCCCAGGCCGTACCTGGTGCCGGGGATCCAGCCCGAGCCGTCGGTGGCAACGGTGGTGAGCATCTCCCGCAGCTGAGCGGCCGGTAGGACGCGCCCTCCGAGCAGGGCGGTGAAGAACCGGTTGAGGTCGCCCGTGGTGGAGATGACGCCGCCGGCGGCCCAGGCGAAGGACTGGTTCATCCGCGTGGCGTCGTAGACGGTGGGCTGGGGGGCGGAGGAGAACAGGACGGAGTAGTGCACCGGGTGGAGGCCGCCGATCTTGGGGTCGGCGCCGGGCAGGGAGGTGCCGGTCAGGCGCAGGGGGCGGATGACGGTCCGGTCGAGTTCCTGCTCGAAGGTCTTGCCCGTCGCCTTCTCGGCGATCATGGCGGCGAGGATGTAGTTGGTGTTGGAGTACTTGAAGCGCTGGCCCGGCTCGTTCGTGGGCGGGTGCGCCAGGGCGACCTTCACCAGTTGTTCGGGGGTGTGGGTGTCGTAGCGGTGCTTGAACCACTCCTCGCCCACGCCCTGCCGGAAGAAGTCCTCGTCGTCGGTGTAGGCGTAGATGCCGCTGGTCTGATTGAGCAGCTGCCGAATCGTGATCTTGCCGGACTGGTAGGCGGTGGCGTCGAACAGGCCGGGCAGCCACCTGTCCAGGGTGTCGTCGAGGCTCAGCTTGCCCTCTGCCGCCAGCTTGAGCAGCACGGTGGCGGTGAAGGCCTTGGAGGCGCTGCCGATGCGGAACCTCTCCTGCGGTTGGCGCTCGCGCCCGGTCCTGGTGTCGGACACGCCCGCGGAGCCGAACCAGGTGTGGCGGCCGTCGCGGATCTCGGTGACGATGCCGGGGGCGATCTTCGTGGCCACGGCCTGGTCGAGCACGCGCTGCACTTCTGGATGGCCGGGGACGGACGACGCGGACGCGGGCAGGGCCGTGGCGACCAGGGTCGCGGCGATGAGCAGTCCTGCCTTGGCGGACATCGATGCGATCACATCAGTTCCTTTCAGGGGTTGTCCGATGGAGAGGATCAGCTTTCAGGGGTTGTCGGATGGACAGGATCAGAGGGTGACCGGCTGGCGGGGCTCGGCCTCGGCGGCGGCCTCCGGGGTGGCGTGCCTGGCCGCGAGGATCGTCCAGGTGGTGGTGAGCGTGGTGATCAGCACCACCGCGGCGAAGGCGGCGAGGGTGGCGGTGTCGGGGTGGATCAGTGATTGGCCGCGTCCGGCCTGCCAGGTCACCACGGCGACCAGGCCGGTGTAGCCGAGCGCGGCGCCGCCCACCAGGCGGGCGCGCACCCGCTCGTCACGCAACCAGGCGACCCTGGCGGCCAGTGCGGCCAGGATGGCGGTGACGACGAGCAGTGCCTGGATGCCGTGCAGGGCGAAGAAGTGCGGGACGCGGAAGTCGCCGCCGGTGACGCTCCAGTTGGTCAGGGGCATGCCGTGGCCGTCCGGGTCGCCGATCCCATGGCCCTGGTACATCGGGATTCGGGCGCCGCTCGCGTCGGTGACCGTACGGGGGTGGACGTCGGTGACCATCCAGTAGACCGGAATGAGCATGCCCGCGGTGGCCAGCCCCAGCCCGGCACGGATCGCGCGGGTGAGCGCGGGACCTGCGGTGCGTTGGATCAGCACCGTGATCGCGATGATCAGCTGCGCGATCAGGATGATCATGACGCCGGAGGTCAGGATCGGTACCAGCGTCAGGGTGACCGGGTCGCTCTGGTCGGCGTTGAAGTGGCTGAAGGTGCCGCGGGCCGCCTGTGTGGTGATGGCGCCGACCTCGGCGGTCGCGGCGGCGGCGAACACGGTGCCGACCCACCAGCCCAGCCGCTTGCCCTTGGTCAGCTTGGACAGCAGCCAGGCGAGCGTCCCGGCGTAGAGGGCGAAGGCGAAGCCGAACTTCAACGGTTTGACCCACACCGGCTCACCCAGCAGGGTCCGGCCGTCGATCACCAGCCCGACACCGCAGACGAGCGTCAAGACGAACATGAGGGCCGCGCAGAGCAGCAGCGGACGATGCCAGGACTTCATGGGGCTCCAATCGGGGACGTCGGCGCCGCGCACTTGGCGTTTACGACTTACGAAAAGCTAGCTTGCATTCATAATATCGTCAACATAGAAAACGGCTCTGACGTGCTCATTGTCCGCCGACTTGCAATGACAATGCCGCTGAACGCAAGGAGGTGAACTTGCAATGAGGTGAGGGCGAATGCAAGACTGCCCTGTCCGCATCCGTACGACCAGGAAGGCGCCGCCCATGCCCGGAGGCAGGCTGACCCAGCAAGACCGCCGCAACATCGCCGACGGGCTGGCCGAAGGGCTCACCTACACCGAGATCGCCGCCCGCCTGAACCGGCCGCTGTCCACCGTGACCCGCGAGGTGGCCCGCAACGGCGGTCCTGACGGCTACCAGGCCGACCAGGCGCACCAGGCCACCCGGGACCGCGCCCGCAGGCGTCTGCCGGCCTCTGCGGAACGCGATCCCGAAGCGGTCAGCGACCTGGAGGAGCAGTTCACCGCAATCATGATCAACACCGGGCTGTCGCGGATGACCGCCCGCGTGCTGGCCAGCCTCTACCTCACCGACAGCGGCAGCCTCACCGCGGCCGAACTCGCCCGGCGCCTGCGCGTCAGCCCGGCCTCCATCTCCAAGGCCGTCGGCGAACTCGAACAGCAAGAGCTGATCCGCCGCGAACGCGACCCCCGCCGGCGACGCGACCGCTACGTCATCGACGCCGACGCCTGGTTCCGCGGCTGGATGGCCAGCGCCCGCCAGAACACGTTGCTGGCCGGCTTCGCCCGCCAAGGAGCGGAGACTCTTGGAGTCGCCTCGCCCGCCGGAGCCCGGCTGGGAGACATCGGCGACTTCTTCGACCATGTCGGCCGCGCCATGCTGCAGGCGGCCGAGCAGTGGCGCCAGGCCTACGCCGCCAAGCGCGCAGCAGGCCAAGACTGAACAGCCGGTTCAGGCTCCACACTGCCGAAGGGCGGCGGCTCCACGAGGGGTTCTCTGTCCGGCTTCGCCGCATGGCCGTCGAACCCGCGGCGGTCACCGCGAAGGCGGCCGTGCGACGCGGGCCGACCTACGGACTGAAGCGCCCGACGAACGGAATCGGTGGTGGTGGCGCCCGGCGCAACCCCCGGCTTCCACTGAACTCTTCGCGGCCATCGGTCCCAGGTGGGTCACCGACGTGGCGGCCGCCCTGAGTGCCTGGGCGGCAGCGGCTTGCGGCGTAGATCATTCTCGGCGCCGACGGCTGGGTTCCTCGACCCCGCAGCCGGAGGGGGCCGGGAGGCGCGATCTGCGGGAGTGGCGGGCTGTGAGCCGGAGGGGCGGGCCAGAGGGCGACCGGGAGTCATGGCCCGCGAGGGTCGACCATGGGGCGAGCCGGAGGCGCGCCGGGGATCGTTACCCACAGGGAGCGACCGAAGGGCGGTGAGGTGGAGATCCAGATCGGGAGGAGATCTAGGAAGGCGGATCCACGAGCGAGAGGGACGAGCCGGAGGGGGCGACGAATGCCGCGCCGCCGAACGGGCGAGGCCAGTGGATCATAAGGACCGAAGGGGGCGTCAGGGACAAAAGCTCGAACTCCGGCCCCGGGGTTGGCGTCAAGTCCAGGTCACACCTCGCGCCATGGCTGCTCCTTTCCCGTGTTTCCCCGCTCGAGGAGTGAGCGGAATCTCCCTTAGAGACCACGATGACCTGGGTGGTCCCGGTGCCCAACGTAGCGGTTCCGATCGCACAACGCACACTCCGCAACTATTGTGTTACATATCGTTAGTCAGGGAGGAGACGTGATGGCGGCCCCTCGTCACACCCCGATCACGCCTCGCGACGGAGTGTCCACCCTGGTCGGCCGCTGGCCCCTCCTCGGGCAGCGGCGTCCCCTCGTGGTCTATCTCGTCGGGATCGTGACTCTCGATCTCGTCGCGATCGTCCTGCTGGCGGCGTCCACCCCGCTCCGCTGGCCGGACATCATGGCGTTCGTCGCCCTCATGGCATGCGGCGCGGCCTGCATCGAGGCGACCAGACGTCTCGGCATGCCCGCCGGCGTCTCCCGCGACCTCCTGTCAGCCTGGTGGCTGCCGGTGGCGCTGCTGCTGCCGTCCCTGTACGCCCTTATCGCGCCGATCGTGTTGCAGATCCTCCTGCAGTGGCGGGTAAGGGCGACGGTGCTGCATCGCCGGGTGTTCAGCTCGGCCGCCATCGGGCTCGCGGGCTGCGCCGCCTCGATGGCCTTCCACCGGCTGGTGCCCGATCCCGCGGCGCTGACCCGGGGCGGCATCGAGCCGATCGGCTGGGCGGTGGCGGCCGCCGTGGTGTTCGCCCTGCTCAACACATCGCTCATCGCCCTGGCCGCGCACATGGCCGACCCGGAGGTGCCGTGGCGGTCGGTCCTGTGGGACAAGGAGAGCGCCCTGCTCGACGTGGTGGAGCTGTGCCTGGGCGTCAGCGTGGCCATCTCGGCCGGCCTCAATCTCGGCCTGCTGATCCTCGCGCTGCCGCCGGTCGTGCTGCTGCAACGCAGTCTCCTGCACGCCCAGCTCCAGGCGGCCGCCCGTACCGATCCCAAGACCGGCTTGCTGAACGCGGCGGCGTGGCAGCGCGAGGCCGACACCGAGATCGTGCGCGCCCGGCGCACCGGCGAGACGTTGGCGCTGCTCATCATCGACATCGACCACTTCAAACGGGTCAACGACCGCCACGGGCACCTCGTCGGCGACCAGGTGCTGGCGGGAGTGGCGGCCACGCTGCGGAGCCAGCTGCGCGAGTACGACGTGGTGGGCCGCTTCGGCGGGGAGGAGTTCGTGGTCCTGCTGCCCGGGGCCGACGTCCACGAGGCGCGCCAGGTCGCCGAACGGCTCCGCAACCGCATCAGCCACATGGCGGTCGCCGCCGACGACGCCATGATCACCGTGACGATCTCGGTGGGCGTCGCCATCATGAGCCTGCACGGCGACGATCTCATCGAGCTGCTGGCCGCCGCCGACCTGGCCCTCTACCGCGCCAAAGAACTGGGCCGCAACCGCATCTGCCTCCCGGTCATCCAGCCCACCCATCTCGCCGACACCCAGACGGCCGCGATCCCGGTCCCCTTTCCCCCCGAAGACCCCCACCTCTTCCCCTCCGAAGACCCTCACCTCTTCCCCTCCGAAGACCCTCACCCCGAAGACCCGCCCCCGACGCCGGACCGCTCACGCAGCCCGGCCCCTCCTTCAGCGCCGGATCGCGCCTCGGACCCGGACTCTTACGTAACGCCTGACCGCCCACCGATCCCGGGCCCGTCCCAAGTCCCGAAGCCCGCCGCGGAGCTGTCGCAGACCGGCGAGTTCCAGCCGCCGGCGATCCCGACGCCCGCGCAGCTCTCAGAACACCCGCCACGAACGGCAACGACGTCAATCGCCGCTCAGACACTGGGCGACGATCCGCCGCGGTCCACCGGCCGTTCGCAGGGCGAAGATCGTTCACACCTTGATGAGCGGTCTCAGATCGGCGAAGCGCCGCAGGTGGTCGAATCGTCAGATGCCGCCGTCGTCCGGCAGACGCCGGATCCCCTCGTTGCCCCACAGATCGTCGAGCCGCCTCTCACCCCCGATGCGTCGTCAGCGGACACGGCCCCCGCGTCATCAGCGACGGGCCCCTCTCCAGTGGCCGACCCGTCATCAGCGACGGGCCCCTCGCCGGCGGCCCGCCGATCGCCGACGACCGGCGGGTCTCAAGAGGTCAGCGGGTCGCAAGAGCTCACAGGGTCTTCGCAAGAGGTCAGCAGGTCTCACGAGGTCTACGGGTCCCGGGAGGCAGGCCGTCCAGTAACGGCAGATCCGCCGCCAGTCGCGGTGCAACCGTCAGTGCCGACCGATTCCGCATCGCCCTCAGTGGCGCGGCTGCCCGCCGATCCGGCATCGTCCCCCGCAGCCCGGCAGCCACCGAGTGCGGCGCCGGCACCGCCGCGAACGGAGGGCGCCCCTGAAGCGGCGCCTTCATAGCCCCGCCACTTCCAGCACATGCCGTCCAAGCGACCGGAGCCCGCCACCCCCTGCGGCGTCGTCGCCCTGGGCACGCTCGGGCTCGGGTCTCCGGGCGCACTCGTGCTGGGTCCCACCAGTGCGGAGCCGCGAGCGTGTGCGGGACGGCCGGTAAGTGCGGGTGGTTCCGGTCGGTGGCCCCGTCGTGGCGGGTGGCGCGTTGTGGTGTGGGGCTGCCGGTAGATGTGGGATCGTCCGGTCGGTGGCGCGGTCGTGGCGGGTGGCGCGTCTGTGTGTGGGGCGGCCGGCAGATGGGGGATCGTGCGTGGCTCGGCTGCGGCCCGGTGCGCTCGGGGGAGGGCCGACCGGCAGGCGTGGGCGTCCTCTGCCGGTCACGTCTACGCGGTGAGAACCCCCGGGCCGTTCAGGCCCCGGTGGTGACGGACCGGGAGTTCACCGACGGGGATCGGTAGCCGCCCTCCTCGACGGCCTGGACGATCTGGTCGCGGACGCGGCGGGGCCGGGTCGGCAGGAGGGTGGTCAGATCGGTGTCGCGAGCCTGGAGATATCCGGCGTTGAGGTTGGACAACAGCGAGATCGTGTGGGCGATCTGGTAAGGCTCCAGGCCGCTGCCGGCCAGCGCGGCGCGCGTGGTGGACAGGGAGATCGGGTGGTAGCCGACCCGGCGGTCAAGCGCGTCGCTCAGGACGTCGGCGATGTCCTGGCCGCCGATCGCCTCGACGCCCTCCAGCTCGTACGTCTTGCCCGCGTGGCGGCTGCGGCGGCCCTGGGCGAGGTCGCGCTGGATCTCCGCCGCCACCCGGACGGCGACGTCAGCCAGGTCCTGCTTGGCCACGACGGACACCCGTCCCGCGCCGAACGCGGCGGCGAAGACGCCGGTCTCGGCGGCCGACGAGGCAGCGGCCGTGGCCAGTCCGACGGGAATCTCGGCATAGAGGCCGTTGCGCAGGATCGTCACGTCGAACGAGGCATCGGCGAGGCGTGCCTCGGTCCAGCGGTGCGGCAGCGCGATCGTCATCAGGCTGCCCGAGCTCGCCAGGCTCGTGTAGACGACGTGCCGGACGCCCGCGGCCTCGGCCGCGTCCACCACGGCGCCATGGCGGGCGAGCACCACGTCGTCCTCGGCGTACCCGGCCGAGACGAACACCAGGACGTCCACACCGCGGAAACCGTCGGCGAGCGACGCCGGGTCGTCGAAGTCGATCCGGCGCGCGGTCACCCCGTCACCCGAGCGGGTGCCGCCGACCACCTCAAGGCCGTCCACCTCAAGGCCGTCCACCGCGTCGTCGCCCGAACGGGTGCCGCCGGCCACGCCGAGGCCGTCCTCGCCGGAGAGACCACGGAAGATCAAGCCGCCGAGCCCGCCGGAGATGCCGGTGACGAGAATCATTTGACGCTCCTTGATGTTGGTGCAGGTGGGAACAGCACCGATCATCCGCACCGCGCTGCGGCACCGTAAGGAGGCACTTTCGTGTCAGTCACGAACACGGCGGTAATCCCCCAGGTCAGCGGCCCTGCGACCGCCGGGCCGTGTGGCGAAGACGACTGCGGGATCCGCGACGTGCTCGACCGGCTCGGTGATCGGTGGACCGTGCTGGTCCTGGTCGAGCTGTCCAAGGGCACACGGCGATTCCGGGAGCTGGAACGGGCGATCCCCGGCATCTCCCAGCGGATGCTCACGCTGACGACCAAACGGCTGTGCCGCGACGGGCTGGTCGAACGGACCCTCTATCCGACCGTCCCGCCGCAGACCGACTACCGGCTCACCCGGATGGGCGAGAGCCTGGCGGGCATGGTGTCCGCCCTGGCCGACTGGTCCCGCGACCACAAGGACGCCATCACCGCCGCCCGTGGTCGCTGGGACGAGGATCACCTGTAGGCCGGTCCAGTGCCCGACGTGGGCTCCGACAGGAGACACCCTCCGGCGTCACAACCCCGTACCCCCACCCCCTCCGCAGGCGGTGTTCGCCGGCCGACCGGCGGAAGCCCCGTCAGGAGCCCCTAAGCTAGATGTCATGCCGGAGTACATCTACACGCTGCAGCGCGTGCGCAAGGCGCACGGCGACAAGGTTGTCCTTGACGACGTCACGCTGTCGTTCCTGCCTGGAGCCAAGATCGGTGTCCTTGGTCCGAACGGCACGGGCAAGTCGACGCTGCTCCGCATGATGGCCGGCCTGGAGCAGCCGTCCAACGGTGACGCGCGGCTCATGCCGGGCTTCACGGTCGGCATGCTCCAGCAGGAGCCCCCGCTGAACGAGGAGAAGACCGTCCTCGGCAACGTCCAGGAGGGTGTCGCCGAGACGATGGCGATGCTCGAGCGCTACAACGCGATCGCCGAGCAGATGGCCACCGACTACAGCGACGAGTTGCTGGACGAGATGGGCAAGCTGCAGGAGCAGCTCGAGCACCGCAACGCGTGGGACCTCGACAGCCAGCTCGAGCAGGCGATGGACGCGCTGCGCTGCCCGCCGCCCGACGCCGAGGTGACCACGCTGTCCGGTGGTGAGCGCCGCCGCGTCGCGCTGTGCAAGCTCCTGCTGGAGGCCCCCGACCTGCTGCTGCTCGACGAGCCCACCAACCACCTCGACGCCGAGAGCGTGCAGTGGCTGGAGCAGCACCTGGAGAAGTACGCCGGCACCGTGCTGTCCGTCACCCACGACCGCTACTTCCTCGACAACGTGGCCAACTGGATCCTCGAGCTCGACCGCGGCCGCGCCTACCCCTACGAGGGCAACTACTCCACCTACCTGGAGGCCAAGGCGCAGCGGCTCAAGGTCGAGGGCCAGAAGGACGCCAAGCGCAAGAAGCGCCTCGAGGACGAGCTGGAGTGGGTCCGCTCCAACCCCAAGGCCCGCCAGACCAAGTCCAAGGCCCGTCTCCAGCGCTACGAGGAGATGGCGGCCGAGGCCGACAAGCACCGCAAGCTCGACTTCGAGGAGATCCAGATCCCGCCGGGCCCGCGCCTGGGCACCACCGTGATCAGGGCCGAGGACCTCACCAAGGGCTTCGAGGACCGGCTGCTCATGGAGAAGCTCACCTTCGACCTGCCGCGCAACGGCATCGTCGGCGTGATCGGCCCCAACGGCGTCGGCAAGACCACGCTGTTCCGCATGATCACCGGCAGCGAGACGCCCGACAACGGCTCGATCGTCGTGGGCGAGACGGTCAAGATCTCCTACGCCGACCAGAGCCGTGGCGGCATCGACCCGAACAAGAACGTCTGGGAGGTCGTCTCCGACGGTCTCGACCACATCAAGGTCGGCAACGTCGAGATGCCGTCGCGCGCCTACATCGCCGCGTTCGGCTTCAAGGGCCCCGACCAGCAGAAGAAGGCCGGCGTCCTGTCGGGTGGCGAGCGCAACCGCCTCAACCTGGCGCTGACCCTCAAGCAGGGCGGCAACGTCCTGCTCCTCGACGAGCCCACCAACGACCTCGACACCGAGACCCTGTCGTCGCTGGAGAACGCGCTGCTCGACTTCCCGGGCTGCGCGGTCATCACCTCGCACGACCGGTGGTTCCTCGACCGCATCGCCACCCACATCCTGGCGTGGGAAGAGGGCTCCAACTGGTTCTGGTTCGAGGGCAACTTCGCCGACTACGAGAAGAACAAGATCGAGCGGCTGGGCGCCGACGCGGCCCGGCCGCACCGGGTGACCTACCGCAAGCTCCACCGCGACTGATCCCGGCGCTCGCCGAGGCGTCACGCCGCGCACGCCGCGCACGCCGTACACCTGCTGTACGGCGTG
>NZ_JBFAIA010000085.1:0-33371 GCF_040654455.1 Nonomuraea sp. NPDC050691 | reverse complement strand
TCACCCTGCACCACCTGCTCACCAACACCTCCGGCATCCCCGACTACGTCACCACGGAGGGCTTCACCCGCATCATGGGGACGCCGCGACCGGACGCGGCGGTGCTGGCCGGCGCGCCCGGCGCGCTGCTGACCGCCTCCACCGCGCTGGCCGGCGACTGCCAGGCCGCCACCGGCGCCCTGAACATCGCCCTCGCCGCGCTCGCCGTACGCGACGGCGTCGCCCCCGCGCTGATCGGCCTCGCCGACCCGCGCACCGGCGACCTCGCCGCGTACGTGACCAAACCCGGCCTCGGGCCCGTGGAGCGGGCGCTTGCCCTCACCGCCGCGCCCGGCTCGGTGCGCGGCGCCGTCCTCCTGGGGGCGATGTGAGCACCCCACCGGCCACGGGCGCCGTCACCGGACCACCCACCACCGGCGCCGTCACTGGACCGCCCGCCTCGGCCTCCGCCGGGTTGCCCTCCGCCCCCGCCTCCGCCTCCGCCGGGTTGCCGTTCGACGTCGCCGAGACCGACCGGCTGCTGACCACCACGCGGTCCGTGCGCCGCCGCCTCGACGTCGAGCGGCCCGTGCCCCGCGAGGTGGTGGAGGAGGCGCTGGAGGTCGCCGTCCAGGCGCCCACGGCCAACAACCACCAGAACTGGCGGTGGCTCGTCATCAGCGACGCCGCCGTCAAGCAGGAACTGGCCAGGATGATCCAGTCCTCCTGGACGTTCCACCGCAACGACATGTGGACCAACGCCGGCCGCCGCCGCAACGACGCGGGGGCGCGCCGCAACTACGCCTCCGCGCTGGCGCTCACCGAGACGATCGCGCAGGTGCCGATCCTCGTCATCCCGTGCGTCCTCGGCCGCCCGCCGGACATCACGGCCATCAACGAGGCCTGGCGCGGCCGGATGGCCGACAAGGTCGCCGAGGACCCCGGCCACCTGGTGCAGCACGGCGAGACCCGGGCCAGCATCTTCTACGGCTCGATCTTCCCGGCCATCTGGTCCTTCCAGCTCGCGCTGCGCAGCCGCGGGCTCGGCAGCACGATCACCTGCCTGCACGTACCGCACGAGCGGCAGGTCGCGCGGATGCTCGGCATCCCCTCAGGGGTGACCCAGGTGTGCATGATCCCCGTCGCGTACACCGTGGGCACCGACTTCCGCCCCGCAGAGCGCTACAGCGCCAAGGAACGCACCTACTGGGAGAGGTGGGGGACGTGACCGTACGACCCGAGCAGCCCGACGTCGTCATCGTCGGAGGAGGCATCTCGGGGGCGTCCGCGGCGTGCAGGCTCGCCGCCGGCGGGCTGTCCGTGGTGCTGCTGGAGAAGCAGGACACCTACAGGGACCTCGTGCGCGGCGAGTGGCTCGCGCCCTGGGGCATCAGGGAGGCCCAGCGCCTCGGCGTCGACGACTGCTTCTCGGCCGGTGGCGCGTGGGAGATCCGCGAGTGGATGACCTGGGACGAGGCCGTGACCGACGACGAGGTCGAGGCCGTGGACATGACCAGGTTCATCCCCGGCATCGGCGGGCCGATGTCGTTCCCGCACCACCAGGTGTGCGAGCTGATGTCCGAGCAGGCCGTGGCGAGCGGCGCCCGGCTGGTGATGGACGCCTCCCGCATCGTCGTCACCGCCGGCGCGCGGCCCGTCGTCACCTACCGGACCCCCGAGGGCGGCCACGAGCTGCGGCCGCGCATCGTGCTCGGCGCCACCGGCCGCGGCAACACCGTCGGCCGCCAGATCGGCGTCACCATGCGCAACTCCATGCACCACTGGGGCGGCGGCATGATGGTCGAGGGCATGGAGGGCTGGCCGCCCGACGTGCAGGCCATGGGCACCGAGGGCGACGTCATGTTCATGGTGTTCCCCCAGGGCCACGGCCGGGCCCGCCTCTACCTGAACTTCCCCACCGTCAACAAGCACCGCTACCGGGGGCCGGGCGGCGTCGAGCGGTTCCTCGCCGCGTTCGAGCTGAACTGCCTGCCCGACCGCGGCAAGGCCGTCACCCAGGCCACGCCCGCCGGGCCGCTGTCGGTGTGGCCGTCCGTGTCGAGCGTGCCCGAGGGGCCGCCGCTGGTCGAGGGCGTCGTCCTCATCGGCGACGAGGCCGGCAACGCCGACACCGTCCTCGGCACCGGCCTGTCGTGCGCCATGCGCGACTCGCGGACCGTCTGCGAGATCCTGCTCGCCTCCGACGACTGGTCGCCCGAGGCGTTCGCCCCGTACGTGAAGGAACGGGATTTCCGCCTGGAACGTCTCGACTTCGGCGCCTCCATCATCAGCAGGCTGCACGTCGAGTTCGGGCCCGCGGCCGTCGAGCGGCGCCGCCGCGTCCGCAGATTGATGGCCAAGAACTTCGCCGCCCAGGTGACCGGGCTGCTCAACATGGTCGCCCCGGAGGACGTACCCGAGTTCGGCTTCAGCGAGTTCTTCGCTGAGCGGCTTTTCAGGGAGTCGGCATGAGTGAGAAGAGAACGGTTCACGTCAACGGCGTCGACATCGCCTACGTCGACGAGGGCGAGGGCGACCCCGTCATCCTGCTGCACGGCTTCCCCGACTCCTCGTACCTGTGGCGCCACCAGATCCCGGCGCTCGTCGAGGGCGGGTTCCGGGTCATCGCGCCAGACATGCGCGGTTTCGGCGACTCCGGCAAGCCGCAGGAGATCGAGGCGTACGGCATGCAGACGATCGTCAACGACGTCGTCGCCCTCACCATGCAGCTCGGGATCAAGCGCCCGCACGTCGTCGGCCACGACTGGGGCGCGGCCATCGCCTGGATGTACGCCTTCCTCATGCCGCGCCGGCTCGACCACCTGGTCGCGCTGTCGGTCGGGCACCCCGGCGTCTTCGCCACCCCGTCGATCGAGCAGCGGGCCGCGTCCTGGTACATGCTCTTCTACCAGTTCCCCGGGGTCAGCGAGGAGCTGCTGCGCCGCAACGGCTGGCGGCTGTTCAAGGAGATCATGGGGCGCGACGGCGACTATGACCGGTACCTGCGCGACCTGGCCCGGCCCGGCGCGCTGACCGCCGGCCTCAACTGGTACCGAGCCAACCGCTCGCCCGCCTCCGAGCTGCGGCCCGCCCGCCCGTTCCCGCCGGTGCTCGCGCCGACCCTCGGCATCTGGGGCGCCGGCGACAAGGCGCTGCTGGAGGAGGGCATGTCCGCCTCCGGCAAGTTCGTCAAGGGGCCCTGGCGTTACGAGCGCGTCGAGGACGCCGGCCACTGGCTGCCGCTCGACGCGCCCGACGAGGTCAACAAGCTGCTGCTCGGTTTCCTCGGAACGGAGCGCCCCGCCCACGAGGAGCGGCGCCCCCGGCGCCGGTTGTAGCCGAGACCGGGTCATCCTCGCGACTCGTGAAGGGAATGGACGTCATGCTGGGTTATCTCTTCCCCGGCCAGGGGACGGTCCGCGTCGGCATGGGCGCCTGGCTGCGCCGCCGGCCGGCCGCGCGGGAGCGGCTGGACGAGGTTGACACGCTGCTGTCGCGGCCCGTCTCGCCGCTGTGCGCGCGGGGGCCGCTCGACCGGCTGGCCGCCACCGAGAACGCGCAGATCGCGGTCACGGCCTGCAACCTCGCGGCGCTGGCCGTCCTGGAGGAGGAGGGGTACGAGCCCGAGATCGTCGCCGGGCACAGCGTCGGCGAGCTGACCGCGCTGCACGCCGCGGGCGTCCTCGGGCTGGCCGACACGGTGCGCCTCGTCGAGACCCGGTCGCGGCTCATGGCCTCGGTCGGCGCCGTGGGCGGGATGCGGGCCGTGATGGGCTTGCCCGTGGAGGACGTCGAAGCCCTGGCCGAGGCCGCCTCGGCACCCGGCGAGCCGGTGGTGGTCGGCCTGGAGAACGCGCCGGGGCACGTCGTGGTCTCGGGTGCCTTCCCGGCGCTCGACCGGCTCACGGAGCTCGCCACGGCGGCCAGCAAGATTGTCCCGTTGGTGGTGGGCAACGCCTTCCACTCGCCGCTCATGGCGCCCGCGGTGGCGGGGTGGGCGGCGACGGTGGCGGCCGTGCCCATGCTGGAGCCCCTGGTGCCGGTCGTCCCGAACGTCACGGGCGAGCCCACCATGGACCTCGCCACGCTCCGGGAGGCGCTGGTCGTGCAGCTCACGGGACGGGTCCGGTGGACGCGCACGGTGGCGGCGGTGGACGCGGCGGCCTCGGGCGTGGAGGTCGGGGACAGCAAGGTCCTGACGGGGCTGTCGCGGCGGGCGGAGGCGCGCTGCCTCAGCATGGCCGACCCCGCGACCCTCCGGCGCTTGGCCAAGGCGGTGGCGGCGTGAACCGGTGGGGGAGCGCGCTGGTCAGCTTCGCGGGGCTCACCCGGCCGCAGCAGCTCGTCGGAGGAATGCGGCTGGAGGAGGTCTACACGGCCGCCGAACGCGTCAGGTCCACCGGCGGCGCGAGCGTGCAGCACTGGGCGGGCCGGCTGGCGGGCAAGCGCGCCGTCCTGCGCCTGCTCGGATTGCCACCCACGGCCGAACGCCTCGGCCAGGTCGAGGTGCTGCCCCGGCCCACCCCGTCCTGCCGCGCGACGTCCGCCTGCCGCGACGGCCACCCGCCTGCCGTACGCCTGGCTGCGCCGCTGGCCGAGCTGGTACGGCCCGACCGCCGCGTCCGCGTCTCCATCAGCCACACGAGCGAACGCGCGCTGGCCGTGGCCATCTGCTCCACCCGCCTCCCCGAGGACGAGGAGACCTGACATGCCCGCCGAACCACCTGCCGTCCCCGTGACTGACGCCGATGCGACGCCTCCCGCCCGGCTCGGTGCCCTCCCGGGCGGAGCGCCGAGCGAGGCGCTGGTCGGGCCCCCGGAGCCGCCGGCCGCGCCCACTGCTCCGGGGGGCACGCAAGCTCGCGAGCATCGGGTGGACGTGCGGAAGGCGGCCGAGGCGCTTCTGGAGGCGTGGCGGGCCGGGGACGCCCAGGCCGTGGCCGCGTCGGTGGACACCTACGAGGACCCCGACTCCTGCGGGACGCTGGCCGGCGCGGCGCTCGCCGAGCACGCCGCCCGTACGATGGCCCTCTTCCGGAATGCGCGCTTCACCGTGGACCGCGTGACCGGCGACGCCGACGCCGCCGCCCTCTCCTGGACCCTGGTGGCCGACCATCGCGCGGCCTACCTCGGCATGCCCGCCACCGGCGGCACCGCCACCGTGTACGGCACCGACCTGGTCACCCGCGACGAGCGTGGCGTCCACGTGCGCCGGAGCTTCGACCGGCTCGCTGTGGCCGAGGCGCTCGGATTCACGGCCCGGTTCGTGCCCGGCGCGGACGAGGCCCGGGAGTTCGGCGTCAGCGCCCGCGCCGCGACGGGCCGCACCGACAAGCCGGGCGCGCTCGTGCTGACCTGGCTGGAGATCCGCGACGACGCGGAGGCCGCCGACGTGGACCTGCTCAGCGTGGAGATCGTCAAGTCGCTGCGGTCCTCGAAGGGGTTCCTGGGCGTGACCACGTTCGACATCGGCGCCCGCAAGTTCACGCTGAGCGCCTTCGACCGGCCCGAGTCGATGCGGGCGGTCCACGCCCGGCCGCACCAGCGGGCCATGCGCCGCTTCTTCAAGGGCGGACTGTGCACACGTGTGCACACCAGCGTCTGGTACCCCGCCACGATCCGCGACTACGCCCGTTGCCCCGCCTGCGGGACGGTCGTGGCGGCGGGCAAGGACGCGGCCTGCGCGTGCGGGTGGACGCCGGAGGACGCGTCCACGCTGTGATCCCTCCTCGCGAGACACGGGAGCCTGAAAGATGATCGACTTCACCGCCGAGCACAACCTCGGCGACAGGACCAGCGGACCCGACGGGGGCGCCGCTCAGGGGCTCGGGGACGGACGGCCCGCTGTGGCGTTCATGTCCGCCCTGTTCGCCGGTGGGTGGATCTGGGAGCACCCGTACCGGCGCCTGGAGGCGGCCGGGTGGCCGGTGCTGCGGACCCACGAAGCGATCTGCGCCCTGGACCGGCAGGTGGCAGGGTCGATCGAGCAGCTCGGCGACGCGCTGCTGCGCGCCTGCGACGCCGCCGGCGTGGAGGACGTCATCGTCTGCGCCAACTCCCTCGGCGGCCTGGTCGCCATCGACCTCGCCGGCCGCCACCCCGACCGGGTACGCGGAATCGTGGTCAGCGGCGCGCCGGGCCTCACCGCCGACCCCGACGTCGGGCTCAGCTTCGACCGGCGGGGCAGCGTCCGGCCGTTCGGTGACGAGTTCGGGGAGCGGATGGTGGCCGCGCTGTTCCACAGCGGCCGCAGCTTCTTCTCGGTCGAGCGGATGAGCGAGGTCGGCGAGATGCTGCGCCGGCCCGAGTCCATGGTGAGCATGGCGCGCAGCATCAAGGCCACCCGCCGCTACGCGGTACGGCCGGCTCTGGACAAGGTGCGGTGCCCGTCCCTGTACGTCTGGGGGCGCCACGACCGGATGACGCCCGTGGACCCGTGGCTGGAGCTCCTGGCCGACTACCCGGACAACGAGGTGCTGGTGGTGGAGCAGAGCGGGCACATCCCGATGGTCGAACGGGCCGAGGAGTACACCGGCGTCCTGGAGTCCTTCGTGACGCGCTGCGCGGGCGCCCTGGCATGAGAGCCGTGATCGAACCCGCCATCGTGCCGGATCGTCCCGGGGCCGGCGAGCCCGCCGTGCCGGATCGTCCCGGGACCGGCGAGCCCGCCGTGCTTCTCGGCGTGGACGTCGTCGAGGTGGCGCGGCTGGAGCGAGCGGTCGAGCGGGGTGGTGAGGTGTTCGCGCGGCACGTCACCACCGAGGCCGAGCGCGGGCTCTCCCCGGAGGCGGCGGCTCTCTCGGTCGAGGCGGCGTTCTCGGTCAAAGAGTGCCTGATCAAGGCGGTCGGCGGCCGGGCGCCGGGGTTCGGCTGGCACGACTTCGAGGCGGTGGCCGGGGCCCCGGCCACGTGGGCGGGCCGCCTGCTGGACGAGGCCGCCTCCGAGCTGGCCGCCTCCACCGGGGTGGCGCTGGACGGGAACGCGGCGTACGCGCTCCACGGCGCCTCCCGCGACGCCGCCCTCCACCGCCTCAAGCCCCGGCACCCCGTGAACGCCCCCGCCACAGGCGCACCCGCCGTGGACGCCCTCCCTGTGAACGCCCCCATCGCCGATGCACCCACTGCGGCAGCGCCCGTCGCGGACGCGCCTACCGCCCAGGTGCTCGCCACCGACACGCCCACCGCCTCCGAGCCCATCACCTGCGAGCCCATCACCTCCGAGCCCGTCGCGGATCCGCCGGCCGCCGGTGTGGACGTCGTCGGGGCGGCCCGGTGGGGGAGCGGGGGCGGGGTGTTCGTGGCGCTGGCGATCGTGTACGTCGACAGGAAGGGAAGTGCCCGATGTCCCAGGTGAGGACGGTACGACCGGGGGAGTCGATCCAGCGGGCGCTGGACGAGGCCGGCCCCGGAGCGAGCATCGTGCTGACGGAGGGCACGTACACCGAGAGCGTCTGGATCCGGCACGGCGGCGTGTCGCTGACCGGTGCCGGCCCCGGCCGCACCGTGCTGGCCCCCGGCGACGGCGCACCGGCCGACGTGCCGCGGCTGCACGACGCCTCCGAGGACGTCGTCAGCGGCATCACCGTGTACGGCGGCGCGGTCGCGGAGGCAAAGGTCGCGAACGTCAGGATCGAGGGGCTGACCGTGACCGGCTTCACCGGCGCCGGGATCTACGCCCACTCCGTCGCAGGTGTGAGCGTGCGCGACGTGGAGGCCCGCGGCAACGCCGTCTGGGGCGTCTACCTGCGCGAGTCCAGCGGCTGCGAGGTGACCGGCTGCCGCGCCTCCGGCAGCCAGTACGGCGGCGTGGCCCTCAGCTTCTGCCCCGAGTCGGACGCCCTGGTCGCGGACAACGAGACGTTCGCCAACGCCTTCGGCATCTTCGTCGACAACAGCTCGTACGCCCGGGTGGTGCGCAACGTCTGCCACGGCAACGCGATCGGCATGCTCCTGCTGAACCAGGTGTACGAGGGCGAGCCGGAGGGCGGGGTCCGGGACTGCCTGGTGGCGGGAAACGACCTGCACGGCAACAGCCTGGCGGCCGGCGCCGAGCCCGACGGCCTGGGTGCGGCCGGGCCGCCCATCTCCGGCGTCGGCCTCGCGCTCATCGGCACGCACCGGGTCGCCGTCGTGGACAACCACATCCACGACAACCACCCCAGCGGCGAGTCGGTCATGGGCGCGGGCTTCGTCATCGGCTCCTCCAAGGACTGGGGCGGCGACGACGCCCTGGACAACCACATCCTGTGGAACCGGATCACCGGCAACACCCCGCTGGACTTCCAGCTCGGCACCGACCTGGCGCGGCAGACCTGTGCCGGGAACGTGGCCGGCAAGGGCGACCCGGCCGACCTGCTGGACCACGACGACGTCGCGGCAAGGGGGTGGCACCGATGAGCACCCCGCCGACGACCACCCCGCCCACGACCACCCCGCCGACAACCGCACCACCGGCCACCGCCTCGGAGACGGTCGCATCCGGCCGGACGACGCCCCCCGCCCTGGCCTGTCACAACCTGAGCAAGCGCTACGGCGACGTCGTAGCCGTCGAGGACGTCGGTTTCGCCATAGCGCCCGGCCAGGCGTACGGCCTGCTGGGCCCCAACGGCGCCGGCAAGACCACCACGATCTCCATGCTCGTCGGCCTGCTGCGCCCCGACTCCGGCACCGTGCTGGTCGGCGGCACGGACCTGGCGGCCGACCCGACCCGCGCCAAGGCGAAGATCGGGTACGTCCCCCAGGAGATCGCCCTCTACCCGGAGCTGACCGGCCGCGAGAACCTGCGCTTCTTCGGCCGCCTGTTCGGCCTGCCCCGCCGGCGCCTGGCGGCGCGCATCGACGAGGTGCTCGACCTCATCGGCCTCACCGACCGGGCCGACACCAAGCTCGGCACGTACTCCGGAGGCATGAAGCGCCGCATCAACATCGGCGCCGCGCTGCTGCACCGGCCCGAGGTGCTGATCCTGGACGAGCCGACCGTCGGCGTGGACCCGCAGAGCCGCAAGGCCATCCTCGACGGCGTCGAGCGCCTGGTCGAGGAGGGCATGGCGCTGCTGTACACCTCCCACTACATGGAGGAGATCGAGCGGGTCTGCGAGCGCGCGGCGATCATCGACCACGGCCGGATCATCGCCGACGGCACCCGCCGCGAGCTGGTCTCCCTGGTCGGCACCGCCGACAAGGTCGAGCTGGTCCTGGACGGCGACGTGGAGACGGCCTTCGCCAAGCTGCGCGCCGTCGAGGGCGTGGTGGAGGCGGCCCGTACGGGCGCCTCGTCGGTACGGCTGATCGCCGAGGGCGGCAGGTACCTGCTGCCGGCCCTCATCACCGCGGTGGAGGGCAGCGCCACCGTCACGGCCACCCAGGTCATCGAGCCCGACCTGGAGGCCACGTTCCTGCACCTCACCGGCAGCACGTTGAGGGACTGACATGTGGCGGGCCTTGTGGACGGTGAGCGCGCTGGAGCTGCGCGCCCGGTTGCGCGACGGCACGGCGATCGTCATCGCGGTGATCGTCCCGGTGACGCTGGCGACCCTGTTCGGTCTCGCCCTGGGCGGCGACGACCCGCCGCTGAGGGCGACGGTGGGGTTCGTGGACCTGGACGGCGGCGAGTTCCCGGCCAGTGTCCGGCGTGAGGTGACGGCCGCCAAGGAGCTGAAGGGCTCCGTGACGCTGCGCGACCTGCCGAGCAGGGAGGAGGCGAGCCGGGAGCTGGAGTCGGGCGCCATCGGCTCGGCGATCGTCTTCCCGGCCGGGTTCAGCCAGAGCGTCGGCGCCGGCAAGGGGGGCGACGTGGCGGTCCTGAAGACGCCCGAGTCGCCGCTCGCGGGCGTGGTGGCGAGCGCCATCGTGGATCGGATCTCCGCCGTGGTCGACGCCCGCACCCTGGCCGTACGGGCCGTGCTGCGCGCGGGCGTGCCCGGCGACGAGGTCAAGGAACTGGTGGAGCGCAACGGCGCGGCCGGTCCGGCGATCGGCCTGGCCGACGACCCGCTGGCCGGCGGCAAGATCGACCTGTCGGTCTACTACGGCTCGGGCATGGCGGCGCTGTTCGCGTTCTTCGTGGTGGGCGCCTCGTTCCGGGGGCTGCTGACCGAGCGGAAGCTCGGCACGCTCGACCGGATCCGCGCGGCGCCGGTGGCGGCCTGGGTGCCCGTCGCGGGCAAGGCCGCCGTCGGGTTCGCGCTGGCCGTCCTCGGGGCCCTGCTCAACTGGGGCGCCTCGGTGCTCATCTTCGGCTCCACCTGGGGCGACGCGGGGGCCGTGGCCGTGGTGCTGGTCGCGCACGTGCTGGCCGCCGCCGCGATCACCATGCTGGTGACCAGCCGGGTCAGGACCGACGCCCAGGCCGACGGCGTGATCATGGTCGTGTCGTTCGTGGCGGCGTTCTTCGGCGGCAGCCTGGTGCCGATCTACAGCCTGCCCGGTCCGCTCCAGGCGGTCGCGCTGCTCACCCCGAACGGCTGGACGTCCAAGGCGCTGACCGAGCTGGCCGGCTCGGGCGCGGGGCTCGCGGCCGTGGCGCTGCCGGTGGGCGTGCTGTGCGCGATCGCGCTGACGGCGGGCGGCCTCGCCGTCCTCGGCTTCCGGAAGGGACTGCTGCTGTGACGACCACAAGGATGCGCCCGCGGCCCGTGCTCGCGCTCGTGGCCGCGAACCTGCGCCGCCACACCCGTGACCGTGTCGGCCTGTTCTTCATGGTCGTCATGCCGTTCGTCTCCATCGTCTTCGTCGGCATGGCGCTCGGCGGCGGCACGACGGGCTCCTCACGGCTGCCGGTCGGCGTGGTCGCCGAGGGCTCCGGCCCCCTCACCTCCGCCCTGCTGGCCGAGCTGCGCCGCCACCCCGACCTGGAGATCACGACGATGACCTCGGCCGCCGAGCTGCGCTCGGGCGTGCGGGAGGGCTCGCTGGCGGCGGGCCTGGTCATCCCGTCCGGCTCCACCAGGCTGGACCTCGTCGTCACCGAGACCAACGGCAGCGGCATGGCCGCGCGCGGCGCCATCGACGTCGCCGTGAGCAAGGTCGCGGCCGTCGAGGAGGCCACGCGCGCCGCCCGCACCGCGGGCGCCACCCCCGAGCAGGCCGCCCTGTACGTACGGCAGGCCCAGGCCGAGTCCGGCCGCGTCGCCGTGCAGGACACCTCGACCTCGGCCGGCGACCCGCGCGGCTTCGCCTACACCGCCCCCGCCAACCTGCTGCTGTTCACCTTCATCAACTCCATGGCCGTGGCCGCCGCGCTGGTCGAGAGCCGCCGGCTCGGCATGCTCCAGCGCGCGCTGACCGCCCCGGTGCGGCACCGGTCGGTGCTGCTCGGCGAGGCGCTGAGCCGCTTCCTCGTCGCCCTCGCGCAGGCCGCGCTCATCATGGCGGTGAGCGCGCTGGCGTTCGGCGTCCACTGGGGCGACCCGCTGGGGGTGGCGGCCGTCGTGGGGACGTTCGCGCTGGTCTCCACCGGGGCGGCGATCCTCGTCGGCACGCTGCTGCGCACACCCGACCAGGCGCCGGCCATCGGCCCGCCGCTCGGCGTCGTGCTCGGCATGCTGGGCGGCTGCCTGTGGCCGCGCGAGTCGTCCGGCGACGTGCTCAACGCCGTCGGCCACCTCTTCCCGCACGCCTGGGGCATGGACGCGCTGCTGGAGCTGGCCGTGCCCGGCACGGGCATCGGCGCGGTGCTGCCACAGCTCGGCGTCCTCGCCGCGATGGCCGCCCTGCTGCTGGGCGCCTCCCTCGTCCTGTTCGGCCACCGCACCAGACAAGAGGGGATTTCATGAAAGGCATCCTGCTGGCCGGCGGCCGGGGCACGCGCCTGCTGCCCACGACGCTGGCGGTCTCCAAGCAGTTGCTGCCGGTCAACGACAAGCCGCTCATCTACTTCCCGCTCTCGGTGCTGATGCTGGCCGAGATCCGCGACATCCTGGTCGTCTCCACGCCGGAGGACGTACCGCAGATCCGCCGCCTGCTGGGCGACGGCTCCCGGCTCGGGCTGCGCATCACCTACACCGAGCAGCCGGAGCCGAACGGCATCGCCGAGGCGCTCGTGCTCGGCGCCGACCACATCGGCGACGACCCGGTGGCGCTCATCCTCGGCGACAACGTCTTCCACGGCTACTCCTTCCAGGAGATCCTGCGGCAGGAGTGCCGTGACATCGACGGCTGCGTCCTGTTCGGCTACCCGGTGCGCGACCCGGAGAGGTACGGCATCGCCGAGACCGGCCCGGGCGGCCGGCTGCTGTCCCTGGAGGAGAAGCCCGCGACGCCCCGCTCCAACCGGGCGGTCGTCGGCTTCTACCTCTACGACAACGACGTCGTCGACATCGCCAAGAACCTCTCGCCGTCGGCGCGGGGCGAGCTGGAGATCACCGACGTCAACCGCGCCTACCTGGAGCGGGGCAAGGCCAAGCTCGTCGACCTCGGCCGCGGCTTCGCCTGGATCGACGCGGGCACCCCGGAGTCGCTCCTCCAGGCCGGGCAGTACGTCCAGCTCCTGGAGCAGCGGCAGGGCGTACGGATCGCCTGCCTGGAGGAGATCGCCCTCCGGATGGGCTACATCGACGCCGAGACCTGCCACCGGCTCGGCGTCGAGCTGGAGAAATCGGCCTACGGCCAGTACGTGATCTCCGTGGCGGAGCAGTTCGCCGCCCGGTGACTCGTGAGCAAGGAGGCAAGCCATGACCATGACGGCACTGTTCCCCGGCCGTTCGCCGGCCGGCGGCGACCATGTGACAGACGTGTACCGCTACGCCTCCCGCAAGGGCGCGATCGAGTCGGTCGAGGCGGCCGCCGAGGACCTCGGCCTGGCCGTGCGCGAGGTGCGCGCGGCGGTGGAGCACCTGGTGGAGAGCCGGCTGCTGCGGGTGGACGACAGCGCGGGCCTGCGGTTCGTGCCCGTGGACCCGGAGCTGGCCGCCGCCTCGCTGGTTTCGTCCGTCGAGCGGGAGATCTACCAGCGGCGCGAACTGATCGACCAGATCCGCGAGCGGATCGGCACCTTCCAGCCCGACTACGTCGCGGCGGAGGCGTCCACGGCCCCCCGCGCCGTGGACTACCTGGTGGGCTCCATGGAGGTGCGCGGCTTCCTGAAGACGGCCAGCGACGCCTGCCGCGACGAGGTGCTGGTGCTCCAGGCGGGCGGCGGCGTGACCGGCGACCTGTCGGAGACGTTCCTCGCCCTGCTGTCCAGGGGAGTGGTGGTGCGCATCATCTGCCAGCACCGCAACCGGGGCGACGTGTCCACCCGCATGCGGATGAAGCGGCTCACCGACGCCGGCGCGGTCGTCTACACGCTGAGCCACATCCCGCGCTCGGCGGTGGTGTTCGACCGCTCGCTGGTCGTCATGTTCGGGGCGGGCGGCGAGGAGGCGAACGTGGCGCGGGTCCGCGACCACGGCATCGCGCAGTTCTTCCTCGACCTGTTCAACCACCTGTGGGAGATGGCGACACCCCTGGAGGGCATCGAGTTCGGCTACGCCGACGTGGCCGACGACCTCCAGCAGTCCATCGCCGCGCTGATGGCCAAGGGCTACACCGACGAGGTGGTGGCCAGGAAGCTCGGCATGTCGGTCCGGAGCTGCCGCCGGCACATCGCCACGCTGATGCGCGAGCTGGACGCGACCAGCAGGTTCCAGGCGGGGGTGGCGGCGGCCAGGAGCTTCCTGCGCAACGCCGGCTGACCCCCGCCCCCACGATGTCAGACGACCTGGTGGCCGCGCATCACGACGGCCACCCCGGCCAGTGCCCGGGCGCGCTCGACGACCGTCTCGACGCCGGTCACCAGGTCCTCGAACGACATCCGCGGGTCCAGGCAGATCCGGACGGAGCTGTTGGCGTCCTCCGCGTCCACCCCGATGGCGGTCAGCACGTACGAGGGCTCCTGCGAGCCGGAGTTGCAGGCCGACCCGGTGGACACCGCCACCGTGGTCAGGCCGGCGACCAGGCTCTCGCCGCGTACCCCGGGCAGGACGACGTTGAGCACGTGCGGCACGCCGCCCCGCGGGTCGCCGTTGAGGCGCGCGCCCGGGATGCCGGCGGCGAGGATGTCCAGCGCCGTCGCGCGCAGCTCGCGCACCCGCCGCAGGTCCGCCTCCGCCCGCGCCAGCGCCAGCTCCGCCGCCTTGCCCAGGCCCACCACCAGGTGCGTGGGGATGGTGCCGCTGCGCAGCTCGTACTGCCCGCCGCCGAACATGACCGGCCGCAGCCGGTGCCGGATCTCCGGCCGCACGTACAGGACCCCGACGCCCTTCGGGCCGCTCAGCTTGTGCGCCGACAGCGACAGCAGGTCGATCTCCGCCCCCCGCACGTCGATCGGCACCCGCCCGGCCGCCTGCGCCGCGTCCACGTGCAGCAGGGCGCCCACGTCGTGGCAGAGCGCGGCCATCGCGTGGACCGGCTGCACGGTGCCGATCTCGCTGTTCACCCACGCGGCGGTGGCCACGCGCGTGTGCAGGTCGAGCAGCTCGTCCAGGTGGACGAGGTCCACCTGGCCGTCCCGGCCGACCCGCACCGTCCGCGCGTCCACGCCGCGCGCCGCGAGGGCGCGGCCGACCGCCAGCGACGACTTGTGATCGGTCGGGCAGAACACCCCGTTGACCGGCGCCCGGTCGTCGTGGCCGAACGAGCCGAGCAGCGCGATGTTGTTGCTCTCGGTCGCGCCGGAGGTGAACAGCACCGCGTCCGGGTCGGCCCCGATCAGCCGCGCCACCGACTCGGCCGCCGCGTCCACGGCCCGGCGGGCCCGCTTGCCGAGCACGTGCGGCGACGACGGGTTGCCGAACTCCTCGCGCAGGTACGGCAGCATCGCGTCCAGCACCTCGTCGTCGACGCGGGTGGTGGCGCAGCCGTCCAGGTAGATGACCTTCATGCCGTCAGCTCCTCAGGGTGCTGACGGTGACGAGCTTGGCGTAGATCTCGTCGGCGGACGTCTCGCCGCTGCCGCCCGGGTCGGCGATCACCACGCGCATGTCCGGCAGGCCGTACAGGTTGAGCGCGATGTCCACGCCCGTCTGGACCGGCATCAGGCACTCGCCCGGCGCGAAGATCAGCAGGTTGCGGTAGCCGGCCTTGTGCACCTCCGACACCATCTCGGTGATCTCGCCCGCGCAGCCGGTGATGCCGCAGCTGATCAGCGTGCGGTAGTTGCCGTCGGCGTCCACGAACGCCACCTCGGCGTCGCGCCGGCCCTCGTCGAGATAACGCTTCTCCAGCAGGCCCTGCTTGACGAAGCGGTCGGCGGCCTTCTGGAAGCGGTACTTCAGCCACGTCTCGGGGAAGGCGAGCCGGTGCTTGCGGCTCGGCAGCACCAGCTCGGCGGGCAGGCCGTAGTCGCACAGCGCCTTCTCGTACGAGGTGGGCAGCGTGGTGAAGCCCTCGAAGAACTCGGCCCGCAGCTCACTGGCCGGGCGGTCGTGGGCCGGCACGTACTGCCAGTCGTTGATCAGCAGGAGCAGCCGGCCGGAGACGCCCGCCTCGGCGTACTCGCCGAGCAGGTCGAGCGACAGCTCCCACGTGTAGCCGGGGAAGATGCCGACGCGGCCGGCGACGCGGCGGCGCATGGTCTCGTCCTTCTGCTCCTCGACGACGCCCGGCACGAGCCGCCCGGTCGCCTCGTCCTCGAACAGCATGAAGTGCCCGCCCATGACGACCAGGTCGCCGAGGCCGGAGGCGGGCAGCTCGCGGGCGATCGCGTCGCGGAGCTCCTGCTCCGAGGCGACCAGCCGGTGGGTCTTGGTCACTCGGTCGGTGACGGCGTGGTTCATCGTAACTCCTTGAGGCTGGAGGCCCCGGGCATCAGTCCTGGGGAAGAAAACCGGACACCATCCGTAGTTGCTTTGTCTGCGCTGGGTGATTCTTTTAGGATTGATCTGTGAGGACGGCGTACAAGTGCCGGGCGTACCCGACGCCTGAGCAGGCCGGCGTGCTGAATCGCACGTTCGGCTGCGTGCGCGTCGTCTGGAACCGCACCCTGGCCTGGCGGCACGACCGATACCGCACTCAGCAGGCGAAGACCGGATTCACGCAGGCCAACGCCTACCTCACCGCGATGAAGGGCACCGACGAGCTGGCGTGGCTGAATGAGGTGTCCTCGGTCCCGTTGCAACAGGCGATCCGGCACCAGCAGGCGGCGTTCACGAACTTCTTCGCCGGACACGCCAGGTACCCGCGTTACAAGTCCCGCACCGGCCGGCAGTCGGCCGAATACACCCGTTCCGGGTTTCGCTACCGAGACGGGCGGCTGTTCCTGGCGAAGATGGACGCGCCGCTGCGGTTCGTCTGGTCCTGGCCCGGCGTGGATGTGGCGTCGCTCGACCCGACCACGGTGACCGTCTCCCGCGACCCGTGCGGACGGTGGTACGTCTCCTTCGCCGTCGATATCGCCGCCCCCGACCGGCTTGCGCCTACGCGAGCCATGATCGCCGTCGATCTCGGAGTGACGGACTTCGCCGTCACCTCCGACAGCGAGAAGATCCCCAATCCGCGTCATTTGGCCAAGCAGGAACGCAACCTGGCCCGCTACCAGCGCCGCCAAGCGCGGAAGGTCAAAGGTTCGAGCAATCACCGGAAGGCGAGGGCCAAGGTCGCCCGCGCCCACCGGAAGGTGCGCGCGTCCCGGACGGATTTCCTGCACAAGACCAGCACGCGGCTGGTCCGTGACCACGACGTGATCGTGATCGAGGACCTGGCCGTGACGAACATGGTCCGTAACCGGAAGCTGGCCAAGGCCATCTCCGACTGCGGGTGGGGAACCTTCCGCCGCATGCTCGCATACAAGGCCGCCAGATACGGGCGTCACCTGATCGTGGTCGACCGCTGGCTGCCCAGCTCCAAGACCTGCTCGGCCTGCGGGCACCTGCTTGAGCGACTCTCGCTCAGCATCCGGACGTGGCAGTGCCCGTCCTGCGGCACCCGGCACGACCGGGACGTCAACGCCGCCAAGAACATCCTGGCGGCAGGTCTTGCCGTGTCCGCCTGTGGAGGCGACGTCAGACATTCCGGATCCATCCGGGTGCAGTCGCCTGTGAAGCAGGAACCCCGACCTGTGAAGGTTGGACTCCCTGTTCTCTAGGTATGGGGAGAAAGTCAAGCGACTCGGAGTGAAGCCGGCCGGCGAGGACGCCCAGCGGGACCGGCCCGGCGAGCAGCCGGAGGGTCAGACCCTCCCAGCCGCGTTCGCGGAGCTCGGCCAGCACCCGGGGGATGCGCAGGGCGCGCCCTCCGCCGACGGTGTAGCTGTCGGAGAGGTCGAGGCAGGGCAGCCCGTTGACGAGCCGGACGGCGTCGACGAGGGCGCGGGGGGCAGCCTCGCCGGGGTCGCCGTCCCACAGGGGCAGCCGGCGGGGTGCGGGGCGGCCGGCCGGCGCGGGCAGGCCGGCCAGCCGGGCCACGTCGCCGAGCCGTGGGCCGCCCTCCGGGTCGGCGTCGCAGGCGAGGACCAGGGCCTCGTGGCCGCGCAGGAACGCCTCCACGGCCGCGGCGTCCATCACCGAGGAGGCCGCCTGCAGGGACACGGCGACCGCGTCGCGCCACTCGTCCACCCGCAGGTACGCGTCCGACCCGGCGTGCGCCCATGCCTCCGGCGCCGGGTGCCAGGTGAAGGCGGTGCGCCGGCCCCCGTAGTCCTTGGTGCGCTGCTTGATGAAGTTGACCTCCGGCCCGAGCCGCACCTCCCGGCCGCGCCGCGACCCCTCGCGGGACACCAGCTCGACCACCTCGTCGTAAGGCAGGTAGGCGTGCTCCTTGGCCCGCGCGAACGCGGCCGCCACCCGGCCGAGAAGATCACCGAACGCCGGGTCGCCGGAGCAGTCCACGCGCGCCAGCGTCGGCGAGAACATGCAGGTCAGGACGTCCGGGTACGGGTGCGACTCGCGGTTGCTGACGAACGACAGGTGGCTCACCGCGTCCAGGCCGGTGTAGGCGGCGGTCAGCGCGGTGCAGGCGGCCAGGTGGACCAGCGACGGCCACACCCCGTGCCGGGCGGCGATCCGGCGGGTCGCGTCCAGCAGGGCGGGGGAGGTCAGCGACGCGTGCCGGGCCGGCGGCTCGCCCTCCGGGAGGACTTCCCGGCGATGGGCGGCGTAGGGGTCCGCGGGCAGCGCGGCCACCTCCTGCTGCCAGTACGCGATCGACCGGGCGGCCACCACCGTGGCGTCGGCCGACGTCTCGTGGCGGGCCAGGTCCGACGGCTGGTGGCGCACCGGCATCAGCGTGGCGGGGCGGCGGGCGGCCAGGCCGGCGCCCTTCGCGCGCAGCTCCCGCTTCAGCTCGCCGAGCGTCCACACGTCCACGGCCAGGTGGTTGAGCACCATGACGACGCGCTTGGCGGCGCCGCCCGCGGTGATGACGACCGCGCGGACGGGCCACTCGCCGGCCAGGTCGAACGGCCGGGTGCTCAGTTCCTCGACCACCTCGGCGGGCGCGGCCGTGCCGTCCCGCTCCACGGTGACCTCGCGCAGCTTCAGGGCGCCCGGCGGGTGGATCCGCTGCACGGGCCCGGTGCCGGGCTCCCCGGCGTCCAGGTGGTACGTGGTGCGCAGCGTCTCGTGCCGCCGTACCAGATGGGTGAGCATCGCCTGGCAGTGGGCGGGCGTGACACCGGCCGGCACGTCGAAGGTGAGGACGACGTGCGTCTCGTGCTGGTGCCCGGGCGGCAGCTGGTGGACGCGCAACCAGATGTAGCGCTGCCCCCAGCACAGGTTCGCGGATTTCACAGCGGACAACTCGGCCTCCACCGCCGGCGATTGTCGGACTACCGAATAAATCGAGGATTGGCTTTTCCCGGGACCGTGACAAGCGGGCCGCGCTGGCAGCTTGGACGTGCGACAACCTGCCAGCGTGCTCTTTCCCGGCCGCCTTGACCGGGCCCGCGCCATTCCCGGAGTCTTTGTACGAATGGATTTTTCTGGCAGATTGGCGGATGACGATGTCTGAAATTCCGAGCCAGTTCCAGAGCCTCCTGCGCGCGCACCTGCCGTACGCGGACTCGGCGGAGCTGTCCGCGCGGGACGAGCTCGCCGGCCTCGGCCTCGACTCGATGGGCGTCGTGCGGCTGCTGGTCGACATCGAGAACGGCTACGCGGTCGAACTGCCCGACGAGCTCCTGGACGAGTCGACGTTCGCCACGGTCGGCTCGCTCTGGCAGGCGCTCACCATGCTCCCGGCGTTCCCGCCGGTCCGCTGAGGCGCTCCGAGCCGAGGCGCTTGGAAGGGCGGGGACCGGTCGCCGGGTCCCCGCCCTTCGCGCGTCCGTCAGGTCCGCAGCGTGGTGGCCAGCGCGCGGCGGTCCACCTTGCCGTTGGCGTTCAGCGGCAGCTCGCCCAGCACGCTCACCGAGCGCGGCACCATGTAGCCCGGCAGGACCTCCGCGACGCCCTTGACCAGCGCCACCGGGTCGAGACCCGTCCCCGTGCAGGCGGCCTCCAGCTCCAGCTCGCCGTCCGCGCCGGGCAGCGCCAGCACGACAGCCTCGTCCACGCCCGGCCTGGCGCGCAGGGCCGCCTCCACCTCTCCCAGCTCCACCCGGTGCCCCGACACCTTGACCTGCTGGTCCAGCCGTCCCAGGTGGACGAGGACGCCGTCGCGCCACGCGACCCGGTCGCCCGTGCGGTACCAGAGGTCGTCCCCCATGACCTCGGCCGCCTCCGCGGGCACGGCGCGCTCGCCGTCGAAGGCGACGAAACGCCCCTCGTTGACCGCCGGGTCCGCGTACCCGGGGAAGCGCTGGACGCCGCGCAGGCACAGCTCGCCCTCCGCCGCCGGCCGCCCGTCCGCGTCCAGCACGGCGTGCCGCACCCCCGGGTACGGAAGGCCGATCGGCACGGTGCCGTTGGGCGTCTCCGGCCAGCGCGCCCGGTCCCTGGGCAGGCGGTACTCGGCGCAGGAGATGGTCAGCTCGGTCGGGCCGTACAGGTTCTCCAGCACGCTGCCCGGCGCCGCCTCCCGCCACGCGTCGGCCTGCCGCAGCGTCAGCGGCTCGCCGCAGAACAGGCTCCAGCGCAGCGACGGCATCGAGCCGGGCGTCAGCCGGCGCAGGCGCAGGGCGAGCGAGACCACCGACGGCACCGAGAACCAGTGCGTCAGCCGCTCCCTGGCCACGAACGCCACCGGCTTGAGCAGGTCGTACCGGCTCGGCACGACGAGCGTGGCCCCGCCGCCCCAGGTCGCGAACATGTCGAACACCGACAGGTCGAAGGTCAGGTCGAACGTCTGCGAGGTCCGGTCGCCCGGGCCCAGCCCGTACCGGGGGACCACGTGCGAGAGGTACGCGCTGACGGAGCGGTGACGCAGCGGGACGCCCTTGGGCGCGCCCGTCGAGCCCGAGGTGAACAGGAGGTAGGCCAGGCCGTTCACCCCGTCCGGCGGCGCGAGCGGCTCCGCCCGGTCGCCGCCGAGGTCGTCCAGGGTGAGGGCGAGCAGCGGTGAGGGGAACGGGGGGAGCTTTCCGTGGGCGGCGTCGGCCAGGACGACGTCCAGGCCGGCGGCCCCGGCGACGGCCAGGGTGCGCGCCTGCGGCATGGCGGGGTTGAGGGGGACCGCGGTGGCGCCGATCCGCTGGATGGCCAGGTAGCCGGCGTAGGCCAGGACGTCGCCCGCCGCGTACAGGCCCACCCGCGCCGGCCGTCCGCCGGGACAGGCCCGCAGGATCCGCGCGGCCAGGCGGGCGGCCAGGTCGTCCAGCTCCGCGTAGGTGTGGCGGGCGCCGCCCGCCTCCAGCGCCACCCGGTCGCCGAAGCGCGTCACGGAGCCGGCGAACCACTGGTGAAGGGTGCGTTCCACAGATGTCTCCAAGGTGGCCGAGCCGGTCACGGGAGCGGGGAGGCGGGGGGCGGGTCGGGGAGGTCGCGGGGGAAGAGCGACGGGGGCAGGTCGCGGCCCTGTCCTTCCCAGAGGTCGGCCAGTCGCCGGTCCGGGTCGGCGACCGCGAGCTGCGTGCCCAGCGCGAGCGTCCGCATGATGTCCGTCATCGCCTCGGCCGGCAGCACCTCGGGGTCCGCCAGCATGAGCACGCTGGTACGGCCCCCCTGCACCGCCACCCGCACCCGGAACGCCTGCCCGTACTGCTGCGCCAGCGGCGTCCAGGCCAGCTCCGCCGGGCTCTGGTCGGCCGGGTCCGAGGGCCTGCGGTCCACCTGGATGTAGTTGAACCAGGCCCGGAACAGGTGGTTGACCCAGCAGTCGTGCCCGGGGTCCACGCCGGCCCTGGCCGCGTCGCCCGCGGCGATCTCGGCGATGCGGTCGAAGTCGTAGCAGGAGTACCGGTACGCCCGAGCGCCCGCCCAGTGCAGCCGCCTGATGTGCTCGGCCAGCGTGGCGCCGGGATCGACGGCGGTGACGAACGGGATGAGCTGGTTCATCGTGCCCACGTTGTGCTGGTCCTCCTGGGCGAACCGGTTGGAGGACATCAGGCTCATCGTCACCCGGTCGGTGCCCAGGTGGCGGGCCAGCCCGGCGGCCACGAAGGCCATCACGACGGCCGGGGCGGTGACCCCGTGCCGGCGCCCCGCCTCGGCCGCCAGCCCGCCGAGGCGCCGCGAGCGCAGCGTCAGCTCCAGCCGGTTGCGCTTCACCCGTGCCGGCAGCGTGGGCAGCCCGTCCATCAGCCCGTCGGCCAGCACGTCCCGCCAGTAGCGCTCCGAACTCTCCTGCCGCGGCCGCCACGCCTCGTCCCGCTGGCGCCGCGCCAGCGCGCGCGGCGTGAGACCCGTCGCGGCGGTGGCGCCCGGGTCGGCCACCAGCGCCTTGAACTGGTCCTGCAGGTGGTGGATCGACCACAGGTCGAGGATGAGGTGGGAGAAGGCCAGGCTGATGTACATGGGTGCGCCGCCGGAGCTCACCAGCCGGCCCCGCCAGTTCAGGTCGCCGCTCATCGCGAACGGCTCGGCCACCAGCTCCGCCTTCGTCCGCTCGTGCTCGCCCGGGTCGGTGACGACCCGGTCCACCCGCTCGACCGGCAGGCTCACCGCGTCGTGGACCACCTGCACCGGCCGGCCCTCGCGCGGATGGTACGTGGTCCGCAGCGCCTCGTGCCGGTCCACCAGCCGCTCGAGAGCCGTCGTGACCTGGTCGTCCGTCAGACCGCGCAGGTCCCACGTCGTCGCCAGGTTGGCCTCGTGCAGCCAGTCCTGCGGATACCGCTCGATCTCCCGCCAGCTGAACAGCTGGCCGTTGCTGAGAGGTGCCTCGACGGACATGTGGTCTCCTCCCGGCGGCTTTCCCCGTCCGTAATTCATTGCGTGCGCGAACGCCCGGGGTCAAGGCCGGGGCGGTGGCCGGCGCTGGCCACTAATGGCGGCCACAAGGTGCCAGTCGGCAACCGTGTCCCCGAAATGGAGCACCGCCTTAGTGTCTTATCGACAACTATGTGGGAGCCGCTGAACCAAATGCCGCGGAGCATTTCTCCGGGCCGTCCGAATAAACCGGCGGCGCCATTGCGAATGGCGCCCGAGGCTTGAGGTGGCGCATTGATGGCTGGTGAGTCGACACAGCGGGCGGGGACCGGCGGGCCGGACGCGATCGCCGTCGTCGGCATGGCGTGCCGGCTTCCGCGGGCCGCCGGTCCGGCGGAGTTCTGGCGGCTGCTGCGTGACGGCGTCGACGCGGTCACCGAGGCCCCCGAGGACCGCTGGCCCGGCTCCGCTCACCGGCGGGGCGGGTTCCTGCCGTCCGTGGACGGCTTCGACGCCGCGTTCTTCGGCATCTCGCCGAACGAGGCCGCCGCCATGGACCCGCACCAGCGCCTCGTCCTGGAGCTGGCCTGGGAGGCGCTGGAGAACGCCCGCGCCGTCCCCACCGGCCTGCGCGGCAGCGCCGCCGGCGTCTTCCTGGGCGCCATCTCGAACGACCACGCGGCGCTCCAGGACCGGCTCGGCGCGGACGAGCGCGGCCGGCACGCGTACGTCGGCGCCAACCGCGCCATGATCGCCAACCGGGTGTCCTACTTCCTCGGCCTGCGCGGCCCCAGCCTCACCCTCGACACCGGACAGTCGTCGTCGCTGGTCGCCGTGGAGATGGCCTGCGAGAGCCTGCGCCGCGGCGAGACCGCCCTCGCGCTGGCCGGCGGCGTCAACCTCAACCTGCTCGCCGACACCACCGACGCCATCGCCGGGCTCGGCGCCCTCTCGCCCGACGGCCGCTGCCACGTCTTCGACCGCCGCGCCAACGGCTACGTGCGGGGCGAGGGCGGCGGGCTGGTCGTGCTCAAGAGGCTGCCCGACGCGCTCGCCGACGGCGACGCCGTCCACGCCGTGATCCTCGGCGGCGCCGTCAACAACGACGGCGGCGGCGACGGCCTGACCGTGCCCAGCCGCGACGCGCAGGAGGAGGTCATCCGCCTGGCCTGCGCGCGGGCCGGGGTGGACCCCGCCGAGGTGCGGTACGTCGAGCTGCACGGCACCGGCACCAAGGTGGGCGACGCGGTGGAGGCCGCCGCCCTCGGGGCTGCCTACGGAACTTCCCGCCCGGCGGACGACCCGCTGCTCGTCGGCTCCGCCAAGACCAACATCGGCCACCTGGAGGGCGCGGCGGGGATCGCCGGGCTGCTCAAGGTGGTGCTCGCCCTCCGGCACCGCGCGGTGCCGGCCAGCCTGCACTTCGAGGCGCCGCCGCCGGAGATCCCCCTGCCTGAGCTGCGGCTGGAGGTCGTGGGCACGCGCCGCGACTGGCCGGAGGACGGGCGGGCGCTGGTGGCGGGGGTCAGCTCGTTCGGCATGGGCGGCACCAACTGCCACCTCCTCCTGACCGAGCCCCCCGCACCCCCTGCCGTCGAACGGACGTCCGCCGCCACCCGGGCGTCCTCGTCCGAGCGCTCGCTCGCCTCGTCGCCGGTCGTCGGCGACCCCTGCACGCCCACCGCCCCCGTGGGCCCCGACCCCTTCGGCGCCCCCCGAACCCCTGACACCGCACCCCCGTCCGGGATGGCCTCCGCGTCCGGGATGGCCTCCGCGTCCGGGATGGCCTCCGCGTCCGGGATGGCCTCCGCGTCCGGGACGGCCCCCGAGCACGTCAGCGCTCCTGAGAACGTCACCGCCCTCTCCGCCGCGCCCCACGCAGGGCCACAGGAGGTCGCGCGGGCCCAGGGCAGCGACGGCGACACCGCCGAGGGAGCGGCCGAGGGAGTGGTCGCAGGTGATGCCGTGCGCCGTGGGGACGGTGGCGAGGTCGCGGCCGATGAGGTGCCCGTGTGGCGCGGCGACCGCGACGGGGCCGCCGCCGATGCGACGGCACCCGGTGGGGTGGACGCGGGGGAGGCGGCACCGTGGGTGGTGTCGGCGCGGGACCAGGCGGCTCTGCGAGAGCAGGCCCACCGCCTCCTGCCCCTGGCCGAGGACGCGGCCGTCGCCTCGGGCGACGTCGCCATGAGCTTGGTACGCGACAGGGCGATCTTCGAGCGGCGCGCCGTCGTCCTCGCGGCCGACCGTTCCACGCGCCTGGAAGGGCTGCGCGCCCTGGCCGCCGGGCAGCCGCACGACGACGTGGTCATCGGCACCGCCCCGAGCCCAAGAACGGGCACCACTCCAAGCCCCGGAGCGGGCGCCGCCCCCGCCCCCGGAGCGGGCGCCGCCCCCGCCCCCGGAGCGGGCCCCGTCCCCGCCCCAGGGACGGGCGTCGGCGCGAGCATCGGGGTCGGGTTCGTCTTTCCTGGGCAGGGGTCCCAGTGGGCCGGCATGGCCCGGGAGCTCCTCACCTCGTCCCCCGTCTTCGCCGCCCGCTTGGCCGAGTGCGCCGAGGCCCTCGCCCCCTTCACCGGCTACCCCCTCATGGACGTCCTCCGGGAGATCCCCGGCGCCCCCGGCCTGGACCGGGTTGACGTGGTGCAGCCCGCCCTGTGGGCCGTCATGGTGTCGCTGGCCGAGGTGTGGCGCTCCCACGGCGTGGAGCCCGGGGTGGTCATCGGCCACTCCCAGGGCGAGATCGCGGCGGCCACGGCCGTCGGCGCTCTCAGCCTGGAGGACGGCGCCCGCGTCGTCGCCCTGCGCAGCCGCGCCATCGCCGGCATCACCGGCCACGGCGGCATGATGTCGGTCGCCGCGCCCCTGGACGTCGTGGAGGAGGCGATCGCCGAGGCGGCGGTCCCGGTGTCGGTCGCCGCCGTCAACGGTCCCCGCTCCGTGGTGGTCTCCGGACCGCGCGCCGCCCTCGCCGCGCTCGCCGACCGGCTCTCCGGGCACCGCCCCAAGCTCGTCCCCGTCGACTACGCCTCCCACTCCGAGGAGGTCGAGGGCGTACGCGACGAGGTGCTCGCGGCCCTCGCCCCGGTACGGCCGGTCAGCGTCGCCACGACGTTCGTCTCCACGCTGACGGGAGAGCCAATGGACACGGCCGGACTCGACGCCGGCTACTGGTACCGCAGCCTGCGCCACCAGGTGCGTTTCGCCCAGGCCGTGGGCGCGGCGCTGGAGGCCGGCTGTGCGCTGCTCGTGGAGTGCAGCCCGCACCCCGTGCTGGTGACCGGCGCCGAGGAGACGGCCGAGGCGGCCGGGCGGGACGTGGCGGTCACCGGGACCCTGCGGCGCGGCGAGGGCGGGCCGGAGCGGGTGCTGCGGTCGCTGGCGCAGGCGTACGTTCAGGGCGCCCCGGTGGACTGGTCGGGCCCGTGCGTCACGCCGGGCGCGCGGCCGATCGACCTGCCGACGTACCCGTTCCAGCGCAAGCCCTACGGCCCGTACGCCGCCGAGCGCATCGCCGCCCGCACCCGCGCTGACCGCACGCACGCTGACCGCACGCACGCTGACCGCACGCACGCTGACCGCACGCCTGCCATCGACCGGAGAACCGCCGCCGCGGCCGGGGAGCCGGGGGCGGCGGTGGCCGGGGGCATGAGCCGGGCCGACGTGCGGGACCTGGTGGTGGGCGCCGCCGCCCGCGTGCTCGGCCACCGGGACGCCGCCGCGGTCGAGGCAGGCCGGACGTTCAAGGACCTCGGGTTCGACTCGGTGGCGGCCGTGGAGCTGCGCGACCGGCTGCGCGCCTCGACCGGGCTGAAGCTCCCGGCGGGCGTGCTGTTCGACCACCCCACCCCTGAACGTCTCACCGACCACCTCCACACCCTGCTCGCCACCGAGAGCCCCACCGGGAGCGCCGTCGAGAGGCCCGTCGAGAGCCCAGCCGAGGGCCCCACCGGCACGACCGACGGCGTGAGCGTCACGAGCGCTTCGGGAAGCAGCGGTGCCCCCCAGGCCCCGCACGACGACGACCTGATCGCGGTCGTCGGGATGGGCTGCCGCTACCCCGGCGGCGTGGCCTCGCCCGACGACCTGTGGCGGCTGGTCAGCAGCGGCGCCGACGCCATCGGCGACTTCCCCGCCAACCGCGGCTGGGACCTCGGCGCGCTGTTCGCCACCGGCCCCGACCGGTCCGGCACCAGCGACACCCGGCAGGGCGGCTTCCTGCACGACGCCGACCGGTTCGACGCCGCGTTCTTCGGCATCAGCCCGCGCGAGGCGCTGGCCATGGACCCGCAGCAGCGCCTGCTGCTGGAGGTCTGCTGGGAGACCCTCGAACGCGCCGGGCTGGACCCGGCCGTCCTGCGCGGCTCGGCGACCGGCGTGTTCGTCGGCGCGATGGCCCCCGACTACGGCCCCCGCCTCGACCAGCCCGACAGCGCCGCCGAGGGTCACCTGCTGACCGGCACGGCGCTGAGCGTCGTCTCCGGCCGCATCTCGTACCTGCTGGGCCTGCGCGGACCGGCCATGACGACCGACACCGCCTGCTCCTCCTCCCTCGTCTCGATCGTCCTCGCGGTGCAGGCGTTGCGGCGCGGCGACTGCGCGCTGGCGCTGGCCGGCGGGGCGACGGTGATGTCGCGGCCCGGCATGTTCGTGGAGTTCAGCCGACAGGGCGGGCTGTCACCGGACGGGCGGTGCAAGGCGTTCTCGGCCGCCGCCGACGGCACCGGCTGGGCCGAGGGCGCGGGGATGGTGCTCCTGGAGCGGTTGTCCGACGCCCGCCGTCACGGACACCCGGTCCTCGCCGTGATCAGGGGCGGCGCGGTCAACCAGGACGGCGCGAGCAACGGCCTGACCGCCCCGAACGGCCAGGCGCAGCAGGACGTCATCCGCCTCGCGCTGGCCGACGCCCGCCTCACCGCGGCCGACGTGGACGTGGTCGAGGCGCACGGCACCGGCACCAGGCTGGGCGACTCCATCGAGGCCGAGTCGCTGATCGCCGCGTACGGCTCGGCCCACGGCGCCGGCGCGCCCGTCTGGCTCGGGTCGCTCAAGTCGAACATCGGCCACACCCAGGCCGCGGCCGGGGTCGGCGGCGTGATCAAGATGGTCAAGGCCCTGGAGCACCGGACGCTGCCGCGCACGCTGCACGTGGAGGAGCCGACCCCGCACGTGGACTGGGACGGGTCCGGCGTGCGGCTGCTGACCGAGCCCGTCGAGCTGGCGGAGGCCGGGGACGGGCCGGTGCGGGCCGGGGTGTCCAGTTTCGGGATCAGCGGCACGAACGCGCACCTCATCCTGGAAAGCGCCCCGGACGCCACCGCGTCCACCGTGAACGGGCCGGTCGAGGGCGGGGCGGTCCAGGGCGGGCCGGTCGAGGGCGGGGCGGTCCAGGACGGGCCGGGCGGCGGTGGCCCGGTACTGGGCGAGCCGCTGGTGTGGGCGTTCTCGGCCAGGAGCGAGACCGCGCTGCGAGCCCAGGCCGTACGGCTGCGCGACCACGCGGCCCGCACCGCCGGGGGAGAGCTGGGCGCGGCCGGGAGGGCGCTGGCCCGGCGGCCCGGGTTCGCGCACCGCGCCGTGGTCGTCGCCCAGGACCGCGACGAGCTGGTCGCCGCCCTGGACGCGCTCGCCGCGGGCGCACCGCACGCCGCCCTCACCACCGGCACGGCCCTCGACGACCCCCGCCCGGTGTTCGTCTTCCCCGGCCAGGGCTCCCAGTGGGCCGGCATGGCCGTGGACCTGCTCGACGCCGACCCCCGCTTCCGCGAACGGCTGGAGCGCTGCGACCGCGCGCTCGCCGCGCACACCGGCTGGTCCGTCGTGGACGTGCTGCGCGGCGCGGACGGCGCGCCCCCGCTGGAGGGGGCGGACGTCATCCAGCCCGTGCTGTTCGCCGTGATGGTGTCGCTGGCGGAGCTGTGGCGCTCGTACGGCGTGGCGCCGGCGGCCGTGCTGGGCCACTCGCAGGGCGAGATCACCGCGGCGTGCGTCGCCGGCGTGCTGTCCGTGGAGGACGCCGCCCGGATGGTCGTGCTGCGCAGCCGGGCGCTCGTCCGGCTCGGCGACCGCGGCGGCATGCTCGCCGTCTCCCTGCCCGCCGAACGGGCCGCGGAGCTGCTGGAGCCGTGGAGCGGCCGGCTGTGGCCCGCCGTGCACAGCGGCCCGGCCAGTTCGGTGGTCGGCGGTGACGCGGACGCGCTGGAGGAGTTCGCCGCCTCCTGCCCCGAGGGTGTGCGGGTGCGCCGCGTCGCGATCGGCTACGCCGCCCACACCCCGCACATCGAGGAGCTGCGCGAGGAACTGCTGACCAAGCTCGCTGACGTGCGTCCCGGCCCGGCCGGGACGGCCTTCTGCTCGTCGTACGCGGGGGAGTTCGTCGACCCGGCCACCCTGACCGCCGAGTACTGGTTCGCCGGCCTGCGCAACCCCGTGCTGTTCCGGCAGGCCGTCGAGACGGTCGCCGGTTCCGGCACGACCCTGTTCGTCGAGACCAGCCCGCATCCCACGCTGGTCGGCCACATCGAGGACACGTTGGCCGCGGCCGGTCTGCCCGGCGGCGCCACCGGCACGCTGCGGCGCGGCGACGGCGGCAGGCAGCGGCTGCTGCGGGCGCTCGGCCAGGCGTGGGTGCTCGGCGTGGCCCTCGACTGGACGGCCGCGCTCGGTCCCGCGCCCCGCCACGACGCGGGCCTGCCGACGTACCCGTTCGAGCGGCAGAGGTACTGGCTCGACCCCGGCGCCGCCGAGGGCTCCCCGGGCGGCTCCCGCCACCCGCTGCTGGGCACGGCGGTGCCGCTGGCGGCCGACGACGGCTTCCTGCTGGCGGGACGGCTGTCGCGGGCCGCCGTCCCGTGGCTGGCCGACCACGCCGTGGACGGGGGCGTGCTGCTGCCGGGCACCGCGTTCGTGGAGCTGGCCCTGGAGGCCGCCGCCACGGCCGGGTGCGAGACGGTCGAGGAGCTGACGCTGGAGGCGCCGCTGTACCTGCCGGAGACGAGCGCGTTCCAGACGCAGGTCTCGGTGGGCGGCGCGGACGCCGGAGGACGGCGCGCGCTGGCCGTCCACGCCCGCCCGGCCGGCGACCCGGACGCCCCCTGGACCCGCCACGCCACCGGCCTCCTCGCCCCGGCCGCTCCGGTCGGCGGGAACGGTTCGGGTGGTCTTCCCACCGCGTCCGCGCCGCTCACGGTCTGGCCGCCCGAGGCGGAGCCGGTGGACCTGGACGACCTGTACGGCCGGCTTGCCGAGCGCGGCTACGACTACGGGCCCGCGTTCCAGGGGCTGCGCGCCGCCTGGCGGGGCGACGGCGTCGCGTACGTCGAGGTGGAGCTGCCCGAGCCCGTGAGCGACGGCGCGGACCGCTACACGCTGCACCCCGCGCTCCTGGACGCCGCCCTGCACCTGGTGGTCCTGGAACGGGCGGGCGACCCGGCGACCCTGCTGCTGCCGTTCGCGTGGGACGGGGTGCGCGTGAGCGCCGGGGGAGCGGGCGCCCTGCGCGTCCGCGTCACCGACGGCGACGGCGACACGATCTCCCTGGCCGCGTTCGACGGGGACGGGCGGCCGGTCGCGGAGGCTCGCGGGCTGACCCTGCGCCGGGTGCCGCGCACCGGCGACGCCGCCCGTGCCGGCCTCGACGCCGCCTCCTACGCCCTCGACTGGACCCCCGCGCAGTCAGCCCCGGTGGACCCGGCCGGGCAGCGGTGGGCCGTCGTCGGGGTCGACGACCTGGCCGACGAGATCGACGCCGAACTGGCGGCGGCCGGGATCGGCGCGCCCCGCTACTACGACCTCGCCTCCGTGGCCGACATGAGCACGGGGGAGATCCCCGGCCTGGTGCTCGCCCCCTGCCGCGGCGACGCCGCCGACCTGCCGTACTCCGCCCACGACACCCTGCACCAGGTGCTCGACCTGGTGCAGGGCTGGCTCGGCGACGAACGGTACGCGGGGTCGCGGCTCGTGTTCGTCACCCGGCCCGGCGACCCGGCGGGGGCCGCGGTGTGGGGGCTCGTGCGGTCGGCGCAGTCGGAGCACCCGGGACGGTTCGCGCTGGCCGAGCTGCCGGACGGCTTCTCCGGGTGGGAGGCGCTGGCGGGCGGGATCGCGGCGGGGGAGACGCAGCTCGCGGCGGACGCCGACGGCGGCCTCCTGACTCCCCGCCTGGTCCGCCGCTCCCCGGCCTCGCCTCACACTCCGGCTGCGTCCGCCTCGGCGACCTCATCCCGCTCGACACCTCAGGACCCCGACCCCACCCCCGCCCGCACTCCGGCTGCGACGGGTGAGGAGAGGGGCGCGGCGCAAGAGGCGGGTGACACAGCCGACGGCTCGACCGCGGCGCACGGCAAGGAGGCTGCGGCGGGCGAGGCGGACGGGGCGGCGCACAAGGAGACCGAGGGGTGTGTGCTCGTGACCGGGGGCACCGGCGGTCTGGGCGCGCTGGTGGCGCGGCGGCTGGTGGAGCGGCACGGCGTGCGCGAGCTGATCCTCGTCTCCCGCCGTGGCCCGGACGCCCCGGAAGCCGCCCCCCTCGCCGATGAGCTGACCGGGATGGGCGCGAGCGTCCAGGTCGTGGCGTGTGACGTGTCCGACCGCCGCGCCCTGGCCGCACTGCTGGAGCGGATCCCGTCCCTGACCGGCGTGGTGCACACCGCCGGGGTGCTGGAGGACGCGGTCGTGGAGGGCCTGTCGGCGCAGCGCCTGGACGCCGCCCTGGCGCCCAAGGCGGACGCCGCCTGGCACCTGCACGAGCTGACCCGCGACCGGCCGCTGACGACGTTCGTGCTGTTCTCGTCCGTCGCGGGCCTGCTCGGCAACCCCGGCCAGGGCAACTACGCCGCCGCCAACGCCTTCCTCGACGCGCTCGCCCCGCACCGCCGCGGCCTCGGCCTGCCGGCCGTGTCCATCGCCTGGGGCCTCTGGGACAAAGGTGGCATGGCGGGTGGTCTCGGCGGCGCCGACGTGGCCCGCCTGGCCCGGGGTGGCATCGCGCCGCTGACCGTGGACGAGGGCCTCGACCTGTTCGACGCCGCCCTGACGAGCGCCGAGCCGCTGGTCGTGGCGGCCCGCTGGGACCGGGCCGGCCTACGCGACCGGGCCGAGGCCGGCGACCTGCCGCCCGTGCTGCGCGGGCTGGTCCGCGCGTCCCGTCGTACCGTCCAGAGCGCGTCGGCCGCGCGGCCGGGCACGGCCGGGCCAGGGCAGGCGCAGGGTCAGGGGCTCGCCGAGCGCCTGGCCACCCTGGCCGAGCCGGAGGCCCGGGCGCACCTCACCGCGCTGGTGCGCTCGCACGTCGCGACCGTCCTCGCGCACAGCAGTCCCGAGCAGGTGGACGTGGAGCGCGCGTTCAACGAGCTGGGCTTCGACTCGCTCACTGCCGTGGACCTGCGCAACCGGCTCAACGCCGAGACCGCGCTGCGGCTGCCGGCGACCCTCGTCTTCGACCACCCGACGGTCACCGCGCTGGCCGGATACCTCTACCGCACCCTCGCGCCCGACACCCCGTCGCCCGAGGACGCCCTGCGCACGGCGGTGGACCAGGCCGAGTCGGTGCTGCTGGCCGCCAACGGCGGCGCGGACGCGCTGCGCGGCCAGCTCGTCGCCATCCTGCAGGGCGCGCTCGGCCGCCTCGGAGCCGTCACGGCCGCCGCGCCCGCCGCCACGCCGAACCGGCCGGGCGGCGCCGCCGAGGAGATCGTCTCCGCCTCCGACGAGGAGATCTTCGCCTTGATCGACAACCGGGCCATGACGGCCCCTGTGAAGCCCGCGGTGGAAAGGCCTGGCCATGGCGAGTGAGGACAAGCTGCGCGCGTACCTGAAGCGGGTCACCGTCGAGCTGGCGGAGACCCGCCGGCGGCTGGCCGAGGACGTGGGCCGCCGGCACGAGCCGGTGGCGATCGTCGGCATGGCCTGCCGGTATCCCGGCGGCGTGACCGGCCCCGACGACCTGTGGGAGCTGGTGGCCTCCGGCCGCGACGCGATCAGCGAGTTCCCGCTGGACCGCGGCTGGGACACCGACCTGTACGACCCGGACCCGGACGCGGCCGGCAAGTCGTACACGCGGCACGGCGGTTTCCTGGAGGGGGCCGCCGACTTCGACGCCGCGTTCTTCGGGATGAGCCCGCGCGCCGCGCTGGCCACGGACCCGCAGCACCGGCTGTTCCTGGAGTCGTGCTGGGAGGCGCTGGAGCACGCCGGGATCGACCCGGCGACGCTGCGCGGCTCCCGCACCGGCGTGTACGCGGGCAACATGTACAACGAGTACTCCTCGCGCTTCGTCCACGGCTCGATCCCCGGATCGGTCGAGGGAACGCTGCTGTCCTCCAGCACGCCGAGCGTCATGTCGGGCCGCGTCTCGTACACGCTGGGCCTGGAGGGGCCGTCGCTGACCGTCGACACGGCCTGCTCGTCCTCGCTGGTGACCCTGCACCTGGCGGTGCGCGCGCTGCGGCAGGAGGAGTGCACGCTGGCGCTGGCCGGCGGGGTCACGCTGCTGGTGTCGCCGGACGCGTTCGTGGAGTTCTGCCGGCAGGGCGCGCTGTCGCCGGACGGGCGGTGCAAGTCGTTCTCCTCGACCGCCGACGGGGCGGCCTGGTCGGAGGGCGTCGGGGCGCTGGTCCTGGAGCGGCTGTCCGACGCCCGCCGCAACGGGCACCGCGTCCTCGCGCTCATCCGCGGCTCGGCGATCAACCAGGACGGCGCGAGCAACGGCATGACCGCGCCGAGCGGGCCCGCGCAGGAGCGGGTCATCGAGCAGGCGCTGGCGGACGCGCGGCTCGGCGCCGACGAGGTGGACGTCGTGGAGGCGCACGGCACGGGCACCAAGCTGGGCGACCCGATCGAGGCGCAGGCCCTGCTCGCGACGTACGGCCGGGCCCATGACGGTGACCGGCCGCTGTGGCTGGGGTCCGTCAAGTCGAACATCGGCCACACCCAGGCCGCGGCCGGCGTGGCCGGGGTCATCAAGATGGTCAAGGCCCTCGAACACGGCGCGTTGCCGCCCACCCTGCACGCCGAGGAGCCCACGCCGCACGCCGACTGGGACTCCGGCGGCATCCGGCTGCTCACGGCGGGCCGCGCGTGGCCGCCCGGCGAGCGTCCGCGCCGCGCGGCCGTCTCCAGCTTCGGCATCAGCGGCACGAACGCGCACGCCATCATCGAGGAGTACGTCCCGGAACCGGCGCCCGCGACCGAGGCCGGACCCGCGCCCGCCACCGAGCCGCCGACCACCGAGCC
>NZ_JBFAIA010000084.1:0-33556 GCF_040654455.1 Nonomuraea sp. NPDC050691 | reverse complement strand
CACGAGGCCGGCATGTACGGCGTCTACGCGCAGGCGCGCGACGGCCGCCAGGTGTGGCGCGGCGCCTCCGGCGTCGCCGACGTGGTCACCCGCCGGCCGGCGCGGCCCGACATGCGCCACCGGGTGGGCAGCATCACCAAGACGTTCACCTCGGTGGCGATCCTGCAGCAGGCCGAACGGGGCGCCGTCGAGCTGGACGCGCCGGTGAGCCGCTACCTGCCGGGGCTGCTCCCGGGCGAGCGCGGCGACAGGATCACCGTCAGGATGCTGCTCAACCACACCAGCCACATCGGCGACTACATCGGGGGCGCGTTCCCCTCGCTGCCGAAGGGCTCGCCCACCAGCCTGGACGACAACCGCTTCCGCAGGTTCGCACCGGAGGAGCTCGTGGGCTTCGGCCTGGCCGCCCGGGCGACCGGGGAGCCGGGAGCGGCGCCGGGCTCCTACTCCAACACCAACTACATCATCGCCGGCCTGCTGCTGGAGAAGGTGACCGGCCAGGACGCCGAGCGGGTCATCACGCGTGACGTCATCCACCGGGCCGGGCTGCGCGACACGTTCTTCCCCACCACGCCGCGCCTGCCGGGGCCGTCGTCGAAGGCGTACGAGTCGCTGTACGGGCTGATCGACCCGCCGCGTGACTACAGCACCTACGACATGTCGTGGGCGGGCACCGCGGGGGCGCTGGTGTCCACCATGGACGACCTCAACCGGTTCTACCGGGCGCTGCTGCGCGGCGAGCTGCTCGGCGCGCGGCGGCTGGCGGAGATGCGCACGACCGTGCCGGTGGCGGCGGGCGGCGGGCTCGTGGACTACGGGCTCGGCCTGTACACGGTGGAGCTGCCGTGCGGGCGCTTCTGGGGACACGACGGCGGCGTCTTCGGCATGACGACCCAGACGCTGGTCAGCGAGGACGGCGGCCGTGAGCTCTCCTTCGGCCTGAACCGGACGAAGTACCAGCGGATCGGCGACGACGGCACGATCGAGCCGAGCCCGATCGACTACGCGCTCGGCGACCACATGATGGCCGCCCTGTGCGGGCAGGTGCCCCAGGCTGAGGCGCGGGCGGCGCGGGCGTCCTTCGTCCCGTTCGCGGTGGATCGGGTGCCGCTCGGCCGCTGACCCTTCTCGGGCCGTCGCGTCAGGCCGTCGAGTGGTCGGCGGCCTCCGCGGCGATCTCGGGGGCCCGGTGCTCGTACGGCGTGCTGAGGACCACCGTGGTGCGGGTGGAGACGTTGGCCGCGGCGCGGATCTGCTGGAGCAGGTCCTCCAGCGCCACGGGCGAGGCCACCCGCACCTTGAGGATGTAGCTCTCGTCGCCCGCCACGCTGTGGCACGCCTCGATCGCGGTCAGGTGGGCGAGCCGGTCGGGGGCGTCGTCCGGGGCGGCGGGGTCGATCGGCTTGATGGACACGAACGCCGTGAGCGGCAGCCCGATCGCGTCGAGGTCGATGACGGCGGTGTAGCCGCGCACCACGCCGCGCTTCTCCAGGCGGCGGACCCGCTGGTGAACGGCGGACACCGAGAGCCCGGTCTCCCTGGCCAGGTCGGTGAAGCTCATCCGGCCGTCCTTGGCCAGCAGCGTGACGATCCGGCGGTCGATCTCCTCCATCGGTCAAAAATAGCCCGTCGAGGTCACGACATGGTTCCGACCGGGGTGGCGCCCCGGCGCATGGCGTGCTCGACGAGCGTGATGAGCACCTCGCGGCCGGAGTCGCGGCGGCGGGCGTCCGTCATCACGATGGGGATCTCCGGCTCCAGGTTGAGGGCCGAGCGCACCTCGCCGACCGTGAACTCCCGCGCCCCGTCGAAGCGGTTGAGCGCGACGACGAACGGCGTGTCGCGCTGCTCGAAGTAGTCGATGGCGGGGAAGCAGTCGGCCAGGCGGCGCGTGTCGGCGAGCACCACCGCGCCGAGCGCCCCCACGTTGAGGTCGTCCCAGACGAACCAGAACCGCTCCTGGCCGGGCGTGCCGAACAGGTAGAGCATGTAGTCGCCGCTGATGGTGATGCGGCCGAAGTCGAAGGCCACGGTGGTGGTCGGCTTGTCCTCGATGCCGGCCAGGTCGTCGATGTGCTGGCCGATCTGGGTGAGGATCTCCTCGGTGCGCAGCGGCCGGGTCTCGGACACGGCCGTCACCATCGTGGTCTTGCCCGCGCCGAAACCACCCGCGATCAAGATCTTGATCGCGGTGGGCAACCGCCACCGATCAGAACGACCGAAATCCATCGAGCACCGCCTGTACATCCCTTCGCGGGCAAGGCCCTCGCCATGCCGCGCGCGCACAAATCCGCCCTGGGAGCCTTGGTCGGCGGAGGCCTGTCAAGGCGCAAGAAGAGGTCGATCTACATGCCTGGCACCGGTCACCCTAGCAACGCCTCAAATTCCACTCAAGTCGCAAAGCGCCTCAGAGATCAATATGTCATACCCGGGGGCGGAGTGGGGGTTACTGACGCTCTTCGGGGGTTGGTCAGGAAGGGTGTCACGTCTTTCCGGCCACCCGTTAGCCCGCCTCGACCGTGACGAACGGCACATGAGGTCGTGTGGCTCGCTCCTCGCGGCGGGACCGCGCCCGTCCCCTCCTCGGGCGTGGCCCCGCCGCCTTTCAGCGGGTCTCCCCGCCGGCCCCGTCTCCCCCGCGGGTCTCCTCGCCGGAGGCGGCCAGCCGGGCGGCGAGCGCCACCCGCGAGCCGATGCCGAGCTTGGTGTAGATCTTCCCGATGTGGTACTCGACGGTCCTGACGCTGATCAGCAGCTCGCGGGCGATCTGCCGATTGGTCAGCCCGCCGGCCGCGAGCCTGGCCGCGCTGAGCTCCTGCGGCGTCAGGCCCAGCCGCACCGTGCCCGGGGGCTCCGTCCCGCAGGCGTCCAGCTCGCGCACGCAGCTCTCGGCGAGCGGCCGGGCGCCCAGCCGGTCGAGGACCTCGTACGCGGCCCGCAGCCGGTCCGCGGCGGCCCTCCTCCTGCCGGTACGCCGCAGCACCATGGCGAGCCCGAGCAGCGCGCGTCCCTCCTCCAGGGGGTCGGCGGCGTCCCGGGCCAGCTCCAGCGCCCGGGCGAGCCTGATCTCGGCGCCCGTGGGCACGTTCCGGGCGCCCAGCAGCCCCTCCAGCCGGGCCCGCACCGGCCCCGGGCGTCCGGGGTCGCCGCTGACGGCCACCACCCGCACCCCCGCGCCCCCGCGCCGGTCGCGGCCCGGTCCTCGAGTCCGGCCCGCGATCCGGTACCGGCGTCGAGGCGCTCCGCCAGGGCCTGGTGGAGCATGGCTGTCTTGCCGATCCCCTCCGGGCCCTCCACCGCGACGACACGCGCGCGACCGCCCACGGCGGCGCGCAGCTCCGCCGCCCGCCCCACGAAGACCGCGTTCCCGGCGGACGACGACGCCGCCCCCGCCGACGACGCGTCCCGAAACACCCCGTGTCCCGGGCCGACGACGCGTCCCGCGGCACCCCCGTGTCCCGGGCCGGCGTCAAGTTCCCGGCGCCCGTCGCCTCTCCCCTCCGTCGCCCTCCTCTTCACGGAGCGCGGAGCGGCCCCCCTGATACACCCGGAAGATCCGGATATATCGGGAGGGAGGGAGCGAGGGTCAGCCCACGTGGACGACGGGACGCCGCCCGGCGTCGGGCTCGGCCTGCCGCAGCACCTCCCGGGTCAGCGGCGGGATGTCGCCGCCGCCGAACACCAGGTAGCGCAGCAGCGCCCCGATCGGGTTGCCCTCGGCGGCCCAGTGGAAGTACACGTGCGGCATCTTGCCCGTCTGGTCACGCAGGTAGAGCAGCAGGGCGGCGATGGCGTTGGCCACGGTCGGGCTCTCCAGGCGCAGGATGCGGTACCCGTGCCGCTCCTCCCCCTTCACCCTGACCTCGCTGGCGAACTCGGAGGCGTCGGGCACCGTGACCTCCAGGAACAGGATGCCCTCGGAGGGCCGCAGCCGGTGCAGCTCCCACGCCTCGCGGGCCTTGTCGACGTACTCCTTGCAGTCGCGGGCGTGCGGCTCGTTGGCGATGAGGCGCAGGTCGCCGGACTCGTTGACGTACTGGCGGGCGAGGTCGTCCAGCGAGATCTGCGTGACGCGCAGCTCGGTGGAGCGGGTGGCCCGCGATATGAGCGAGGTGATCACGATGGCGAGCACGAACAGCAGGGCGATCACCAGGCCGTCCGGCCGCTCGATGATGTTCGCCACCAGCGCGTACGCGAAGATCAGGCTGATGACGCCGAACGGCACGGCGGCCTTGGCACGGCGGCCGACCCAGGCCGACAGGGTGACGGCGACGGCGGCCGACAGGATGAGCGCGAGCACACCGGTGGCGTAGGCGCCGCCCTGGGACTCGACGTCGGCGCCGAAGAACAGCGTGATGAGGAACGAGATGACGGTGAAGACCAGCACCATGGGCCGGGCCGCGCGCGACCAGTCGGGGGCCATGCCGTACCGGGGCAGGTAGCGCGGCACGATGTTGAGCAGCCCCGCCAGCGCCGAGGCGCCGGCGAACCACAGGATGGCGATCGTGCTGAGGTCGTAGGCGGTGCCGAACCAGTCGCCGAGGTACTCGTGGGCCAGGTACGCCAGGGCCCGCCCGTTGGCCGAGCCGCCCTCGGCGAACTCCTTGGCCGGGATCAGCACGGTCGTGGCGAAGCTGGAGGCGATGAGGAACACGCTCATGATGAGCGCCGCGGTGGTCAGCAGCTTGCGCGCACCCTTGACCCGCTGCTCCAGGTCGCCCTTGACCAGCGGCATCACGGCCACGCCGGTCTCGAAGCCGGACAGGCCGAGGGCGAGCTTGGGCATCACGTACAGCGACACGGCGACCATGGCGACAGGGCTGGCGTAGTCGGCGGCCAGGAGGTTCTGCCAGTCGGCGACCTTGGCGGGCGCGGCGAGCACGTGCTGGACGGCGGTGGCGACGACGACGACGTTCAGCAGCAGGTAGACGGCCACGAGCACGACGGCGATGGAGATGGCCTCGCTGAACCCGGCGAGGAACACGCCGCCGAGCGCAGCGATCAGCAGCAGCGTCACGGGGACCTGCCAGCCGGCCAGCGCCTCGGGCACGAACGGGTTGTGCAGGATGTGCGCCGTGGCGTCGGCCGCCGACAGCGTGATCGTCACGATGAACGCCGTGGCGACGAAGCCGAGCAGGAACAGCACGAGCAGCTTGCCGCGCCAGCCGGGCAGCAGCCGTTCGAGCATGGACAGGGAGCCCAGCCCGTGCGGGCTCTGCTCGGCGACGGCCCGGTAGGTCGGCAGCGCCCCGAAGAGGGTGAGGGCCACGAGCAGCAGCGTGGCGATCGGGCTGAGCGCGCCGGCGGCGAGGGCCGCGATGCCGGGCTGGTAGCCCAGCGTGGAGAAGTAGTCCACGCCGGTGAGGCACATGACCTGCCACCAGGTGTGCTGGTGCTCGGGCGCCTCCTCGTGGTGGGGTCCGGTGGTGCGGCGGTCGGAGCGTTGCAGTCCTTTCAGCAGCCATCCGCGAACCCCTGAGCCGGCCGTACTGACCACGTTCTCCCCCTGCGCGACACCCGTCCCGCTTTGGGACGCCTTGTTGTGGTGGACAACTGTGCCACGGGCCCCAGCGGTGCCGTCACTCACCCCTTCTCCTGACATGTCGCCCGCCCCTTCCCGGCAGGACGTGGCGTACTCACGTCCTGCCGGGAAGGGTCCTAGAGCTCCGGGGTCCGCTCCTCGGCCTCCGTGACGCGCTCCTCCGCCCACAGCCGCCGCATCTCCGGGCAGTCGGCCAGGAGCCCGGCCAGCGTCCCGCGCCCGGCTACCCGGCCGCGGTCGAGGACGACGATCTCGTCGGCGCGTTCGAGGGCGGCCCGCCGGTGCGACACCACGAGCAGCGTCGCGGGCCCGCCGCCGTCGCGGGCGGCCGTCGCCAGCCGGTCCCACAGCACTTCCTCGGTCTCGACGTCGAGCGCGGACGACAGGTCGTCGACGACCAGCAGGTCCGGGGCGCGTACGAGGGCGCGGGCGGCCGTCGCGCGCTGCGCCTGGCCGCCGGACAGCCGGACGCCGCGCGGCCCCACGACGGTGTCCAGCCCCTCGGGCATCGCGGCCAGGTCGTCCTCCAGCGCCGCCAGGCCCAGCGCCCGCTCCAGGCCGTCGCCGGGCGCGCCGAGCAGCAGGTTCTCCCGCAGCGGGGCGGAGAACAGCCGGGGCACCTGCCCGGCGTAGGCCACCCGGCCGGGCACCAGGAACGTGCCGGGGTCGGCGACGGGCCGGCCGTTCCAGGCGATCGTTCCCTCGTCCGCCGGGACCAGCCCGAGCAGCGCCCGTACCAGCGTCGTCTTGCCGGCCCCCACGGCGCCGGTGACCACCGTGAACGACCCGCGCCGCACCAGCAGGTCCACCTGCCGCAGCCCGGCCCCGTGCGGCCCGAGGCGGACGGTCAGGCCGCGCGCCTCCAGCACCTCCAGCGGGTCGTCGTGACGGGGCCGCGGCGGGGCGGCGGGCGGCTCGCGGTGGAACCACACGCCGCTGTCGCGCGCCAGGTCGCGGGCGTCCTCGTGCGGCGCCATCAGCCGAGCCAGGCGGCCGGTGGCGACGGCGGCGTGCGGCAGCCGGGCGAGGATCCCGCCGACGACGCGCGGCAGCGCCGCCAGCCACCCGGCGTAGCTGGTGAACAGCGCCAGGTCGCCCACGGTGAACCCGCCGCGCCGCATGGCCGGCGCGGCGAGCACGAGGACCAGTCCGACGCCGATCTCGATGGTCGCGTTGGTGACGCCGTCCAGCAGGTCGGTCGCCAGCCGGTCGCGGACGGCCGCGTCGCGCCGCGCGCGGTTGCGCGCTCGCAGCCGCTCCATGGCCGCCTCCTCCGCGCCCGCGACCTTGATCGCGAGCACGCCGCCGAACATCTCACCGACGTACGCGGTGACGTCCGCGCCGAGCGCCCGGGCCCGCCGGTGCAGCGACCGGACCCGCCGGCGCATCAGCCGGCCGGTCACGCCGATCACCACCATCGGCACCACCAGCGCCGCCGTGACGGCCGGGTCGATCGCCACCATGATGCCCAGGGCGGTCCCGCCGAACAGGATCGCCCCGGCCAGCGGCACCGCCTCGTCCACCAGCTCCACCAGGTCGCTGACGTCGTCACGCAGCCGCGCCAACGCGTCGCCCGGCGCGTGCGGCAGCCTGGCCGCCGCGGGGCCGGGGGCGGTGAGGACGGAGCGGAGCACGTTGGCGCGCAGGAGGGTCGCCGCCGCGTCCCACCAGTAGTCGCCGTACGTCCAGGCGACCACCATGGTCAGGCCACGGGCCAGCTCCACGCCGACGAGCGCGGCACACAGCCACAGCACCTGGTCCAGGGCGGCCGGCGCCTGGCCGCTGATCCCGTCGAAGATCTTCTGGAGGGCGAGGCCCGTGAGGACGGGCAGCACGCTGACCGGCATCCACAGCAGCGCCCCCACCAGGAACCGGCGCAGGTCGAACCGCACCAGCCCGGCCACCACCGTCCGCACGCCCTCCCCGTCCGCTCCGGTCGTCCGGTCCGCTCTCCTCGTCCGGTCCGCTCTCCTCGTCCGGTCCGCTCTCCTCGTCCGGTCCGCTCTCCTCGTCCGGTCCGCTCTCCTTGCCTGGTCCGCTCTCCTTGCCCGGTCGACTCCCCTCGTCCGGTCCTCGCCGCCCGTCCGGTCCAGTCCGCTCGTCGGGGTCGAGCCGTTCATCGGGGTCGAACCGCTCATCGGGCCACCCCCGCCAGGTCCAGCAGCCGCGAGAAGCGGCTGCCCGGGTCGGCCGCGAGCTCGGCGCGGGGGCCGTACTCGACCACCCGCCCGCGCGACATGACCGCGATCTTGTCCACCCGCGCCAGCGACGAGAGCCGGTGCGCGACGATCACGCCCGTGCGGCCGGCGAGCAGCCGGTCCATGCCGCGCTCGACGCGGCGTTCGGTCGCGGGGTCGAGCCGGCTGGACGCCTCGTCGAGCACCACCAGCCCCGGGTCGGCCAGGAACGCCCGGGCGAACGCCAGCAGCTGCGCCTCCCCGGCCGAGACGCCCCGCAGCCCGGTGTCGAGACCGTCCGGCAGCCGGGCCAGCCAGTCGCCGAGCCCGGCGTCGGCCAGCGCCCGCCGCAGGACGTCGTCGCCGGGCGAGGGCCGGAACAGAGTGAGGTTGTCGCCGACGCTCGCGTCGAACAGCCGCACGTCCTGCGTGACCGCGTACACCCGCTCGCGCAGGGAGCCCTCGTCCACCTCCCGCAGGTCGAGGCCGCCCACCCGCACGGCGCCCGCCACCGGGTCGTACAGGCGCAGCGCGAGCCGCGTGATCGTGGTCTTGCCGCTGCCGGTGCGGCCCACCAGCCCGAGCGTCTCGCCCGGCGCCAGCGTCAGCGTGACGTCCGACAGCACCCGCCCGCCGCCCTCCTCGGACGCGTCGTAGGCGAAGGCCACCCCGTCCAGCTCCAGCGCGAGCGGCCCCGTCTCCGGCAGCCGGCGGGGCCGCGCGGGGGCGGGCAGCGTGCGCCGCTCGGCCAGCAGACCGCCGATGCGGGTGATGCCCGCGAGGGCGCCCTGGTAGTCGCGCAGCCGGTCGACGAGCCGCTCGAACGGCGCCCGCACCATCACCGTGCACTGGAACACCAGGACGGCGGTGCCGATCGTGAGCGTCCCGGTGGAACGGGCCCACGCGGCCAGGGCCAGCATGAGGGCCGTGCCGGCGGCGAAGGCGACCGACGTGCCCGCGAGCACGCCGCTGCCGATGCGGTCCGCGCGGTGCTCGGCCCGGTACCAGGCGGCGGCGGTGGCGAGGAAGCGGGTGACGACGTGCTCGCCGGCGCCGTTGGCGCGGATGTCCTCGGCTCCGGCGATCCGCTCCTCCATCTCGCCGTACAGCCGGGCGCCGGCCGCCCGCGCCGCGGTGGCCGAGGGCACGGCCAGCCGCTGGGCGCGGGTCGTGGCGAAGCCGATCAGCACGCAGTACGCGAGCAGGGCGCCGCCGAGCCGGGGGTCGGCCGCGAACACGACGCCGAGCACGCCCGCCAGCAGCAGCGCGCCGGCCACGACGTCCATGAGGAACGCCACGACGAACCCCGACACGGCCACCACGTCGCCGTCCACCCGCTCGATCAGCTCGCCGGGCGTGTGCCTGCCGTGGAAGTCCATGTCGAGGCCGAGGGCGTGCCCGGCCAGGCGTTCACGGAGGCGGTCGGTGCCGTCCCAGGCGAGCCGGCTCGCCAGCCAGCCGGCGGCCAGCCGGGCCGCCTGCCCCGCGACCGCCGCGGCCAGGGCGGCGAGCGCGAGGAACGTGAGCCGGCCGGTGCCCGCGCCGGCGATGGCGTCGTCGACGAAGCGGCGGGTGAGCTGGGGGCCCGCGAGCGGGAGCACGGTCATGGCGGCGACGGCCGCGCCGAGCGCCAGGCCCGCCCGCCGGCCGGGCCGCATGAGCCGCAGCACGAGTCGCCGGACCTCCCGGTCCTGCCGGGTCTCGGAGGTCATCGGCTACACCCTCCGCGCGACGTGCAGGAGGTACTGCTCGCGGTCGAGCGGGTCACGCCCGTCGCGCCGCCTGACGGGCGCGGGCCCGCGGACGGGCAGGTACCGGTCGAAGGACGTCTCCAGGACGCCTTCGCCCCGGGTCAGCCCGGGCACCTGCCGTTCCAGCCGGTGGACCTCCGCGGCCGGGATGTCACCCTCCAGCTCACACCACGCGCCCCGCCACGCCGTCCCCCCGTGGACGGCGCGCAGCCGGCCCAGGGCGGCCACCGCCCGCGTGACGGTGTCGGCCGGCACCTCCAGGTGGAAGCGGTGGACCGGCTCGCACACGACCGTCCCGGCCCGCCGCAGCGCGCTCATCAGCACCAGCGGCGTCAGGAGCCGGAAGTCGCGGGCCGTGGAGATCGGCGAGACGTAGCCGGAGCGTGTCAGGGTGACCACGCAGTCGACGACCTCCCAGCCGCGCAGGCCCTGCCGCAGCGTCTCGCGCACGGTGCCGCCGAGCGCCTCGGCCAGGTCGCCGGCCGACTTGTAGACGTACAGCGGGAGCGTGCCCAGCTCGGCCTCCACGCGGAAGGCGACTCCCGAGCCGGGCGGGGCGGGCTCGACGCGCAGCCCGACCGTGGCGGTGAACGGGTTGCCGTCCTGGCCGAGCAGCTCGGCGGCCTCGCCGGTGGCGGCGGGCCGCTCGACGCAGATGGTGGTGGTCTCGCTGAAGGTGACGTCGAGGCCGTGGTCGGCGGCCAGCGTCGCCTGGACGACCTCCTTCTGCACCTCGCCGTAGAGGGAGACGGAGATCTCCTGCCGCTCGTCGTCCTGGCGCAGGCCGATGAGCGGGTCCTGCTCGGCCAGCTCGGTGAGGGCCGCGTGCAGGGCGCCCCGCTCGGCGGGACGGCCGGGCACCACGACGGTCTCCAGGCTGGGCGGCGCGAACCACCCACGCCCCGGCGGCCCCGACGACGCCGGTGACGCAGAGGACGCCGCTGACGCCGCGGACGCTGCGGACGCCGGGGAGCCCGCCTCGCGGATCTCGTCGCCGATCCGGACCTCCGTAAGGCCCCGCACCGTCCCGATCCGCCCGGCCGTGAGCGCCGGACGCGGGCCGGCGCCGCCCTGGTCGAAGACGCGGATCGCGGTGATCCTGCCCTCACGCTCGTCCGGCGCGCCGCACCCGCCGTGGCCGCCCGGATGGCCGGGCCGGTCGGCCACGGCGGAGGGAGGGCCGAAGCGGACCCGGTCGCGCACCCTGAGCGTCCCGGACAGCATCCGCACGTAGGCGGCCTTGTCCCCGGCCGGTCCCCGTTCGACCTTGAAGACGATGCCCGACGCCGTCGCGTCCGGGTCGCCCCCGGCCGCCGGCAGCAGTTCCTCGATCCCGGCCATGAGCGCGTCCATCCCGGCGCCGGTGATCGCCGAGCCGAACAGCACCGGGTACGCCCGCGCCAGCGCCGTCTGGTCCGCGAGCGCGCGGCGCAGCCGGTCGTGGGAGAGGGCGGGCCCGCCGGTGACGTAGGCGGCCAGGAGCGCGTCGTCCCGGTCGGCCAGCGTCTCGGCCAGGCCGGACAGGAAACCGGCGTCGCGGGGCCCGTACGGGACGAAGGAGGCGTCCCGCGTCCCGGCCCCGCGTACGGCGCCCAGCGGGACGGCGTCCGGGGTGAGCCGCTCGGCGACCGCCCGTAGGACCCCGCCGGGGTCCGCGCCGGAACGGTCGATCTTGTTGACGAAGATGATCGCGGGGATGCGCAATGTGCGCAGCGTCCTCATGAGCACGCGGGTCTGCGCCTGCACCCCTTCGACGGCGGAGACGACGAGCACGGCTCCGTCGAGGACGCCGAGCGCCCGCTCCACCTCGGCGATGAAGTCCGGGTGTCCGGGCGTGTCGATGAGGTTGACCGTGACGCCGCCGACGGCGAACGACACGACGGCGGACTTGATGGTGATGCCGCGCCGGCGTTCCAGCGCGAGCGTGTCGGTCTGCGTGTTGCCGTCATCGACGCTGCCGACCTCGTCGATGACACCGGCGGCGTGCAGCAGCCGCTCGGTCAGGCTGGTCTTACCGGCGTCTACATGCGCCAGGATCCCCAGGTTGAGCGTTCGCACGAAGCGTCATGTCCTTCACGTAGATGGAACCTCCTTGCTGGATGGACATGGACCTACGCCGCATCTCGGCCTCCTCGCTCGCTCGCCGGTCGTCGCCGGGAGTACAACAGACGGCCGGCCACGCGCACAACCGATTAACCGGCGGCCCGTGCGGAAGACTCGGTGTCATGCACATCACGCTCGTCCAGGGGGACATCACCGAGCAGCAGGTCGACGCGGTCGTCAACGCGGCGAACCCGTCGCTGCTCGGCGGCGGTGGCGTGGACGGGGCCATCCACCGGCGCGGCGGCCCGGCGATCCTCGCCGAGTGCCGGCGGCTGCGCGCCACCCGGTACGCGGACGGGCTGCCGGTCGGGCAGGCGGTGGCCACGACGGCCGGCGAGCTGCCCGCCCGGTGGGTCATCCACACGGCCGGCCCCGTCTACTCCCGCCGGGAGGACCGCTCGGACCTGCTCGCCTCCTGCTACCGGGAGGCGCTGCGGGTCGCGGACGAGCTGGGGGCCGTCACCGTGGCGCTGCCCGCGGTGTCGGCGGGGATCTACGGCTGGCCCGTGGCCGACGCGGCCCGCATCGCGGTGACCACCGTGGGGGGCGCCCGCACGGGGGTGGAGGAGGCGCGGTTCGTGCTGTTCACGGCCGACGTCCACGCGGCCTTCGCCCGCGCCCTGGAGGACGCGGGCGGGTGACCGGGCCGCGGACGGGCCGGGCGGGGCCGTCAGCCGCCGGGCCCCACCGGGTTGTACGGGGCGCCGTCGCCCGTCGTGGGGAGGTCGCCGCGCGGCACGGCCGTCCGCCGCGGAGACGGCGGGGCGGGCGTGCCGTCCCCCACGGCCGGACGGGCCCCGGTCACGGCCCGGCGCAGCGCGTCCCTTCCGACCTGGCCCACCGCGGCGACCAGCCGGACGAAGTGGTCGCCCCGGACGACGGTGTAGTCCTGGCGGACCCCGTCGGTCCGGTACCAGCCGTCACCGTCGCGCTCGCACCGCACGGCCCCGCCCCCGGGCGCGCCGCCGCCACCGCTCACGGGCGTGGACGCGCACAGGTGGTCGTCGAACGCGCCCCGGTCGACCCGCAGCTCCACGGGCTCACCGGTGCCGTCCTCGGTGCCGTAGTAGGCGCCGAAGCCCTCATCGCCGACGACGCCCGCCGACTGCTCCAGGATCCGGTACCCGTCCAGCTGGACGGCGTAGATGAGGTCGGGCGCGGACCCGGACGCGCGGGCCCGGTCGACGACCTCCTGGCTCAGCGCCCCCTGCGACCCGCAGGCCGCGAGCACCACCATGAGCAGCCCGGCCGGCACTCCCGCGGACGGACGAGCCGGCCCCTTCCACCGGTCACCGTTCACCGGCTGGGCCAGCCCCTTCCACCGGTCACCGTTCACCGGCTGGGCCGGCCCCTTCCGCCGGTCGCCCTTCACAGGCCCGGCCGCTCCTGCGCGAGGGCGCGGCCGATGACGAGCCGCTGGATCTGGTTGGTGCCCTCCACGATCTGCAGCACCTTGGCCTCGCGCATGTACCGCTCGACGGGGAAGTCCTCGACGTACCCGTATCCGCCCAGCACCTGGACCGCGTCCGTGGTGACCTTCATGCACATGTCCGTCGCGAACAGCTTGGCCATCGCGGCCCGCGTCCCGTACGGCCGGCCCGCGTCGCGCAGCCGCGCGGCGTCGAGGTAGAGCGCCCGGGCTGCGGCGATCTGCGTGGCCATGTCGGCCAGCATGAACGACACGCCCTGGAAGTCCACGATGCGGCTGCCGAACTGGCGGCGTTCCCGGGCGTAGGCGCAGGCGGCGTCGAGCGCGGCCTGGGCGACGCCGACCGCGCAGGCGGCGATGCCGAGCCGGCCGCCGTCGAGCGCGGCCATGGCGATGCGGAAGCCCTCGCCCTCGGCGCCGATCAGCGCGTCGTGCGGCAGGCGCACCCCGTCGAAGCGGACCTGCGCGGTCGGCGAGGAGCGCATGCCCATCTTGTGCTCCGGCGTGCCGAAGGACAGGCCCTCGACGCCGGCCGGGACGTGCAGGCAGGAGACGCCGCGCGCGCCCGGCTCGCCGGTACGGGCCATGAGCAGGTAGAAGTCGGCGACCCCGCCATGGGTGATCCACGCCTTGACGCCGTCGACGGTGTAGCCGTCGGGGCCGGGCACGGCGCGGGTGGTCAGGGCGGCGGCGTCGGAGCCCGACTGGGGCTCCGACAGGCAGTACGCGCCCAGCAGGTCGCCGCCGAGCATGCCGGGCAGCAGCTCGGCCCGCTGCTCCTCGCTGCCGTAGGCGGCGACGGGGAAGCAGGACAGCGTGTGGACGGAGGTGCCGAGGCCCACGGCCAGCCATCCGGCCGCCAGCTCCTCCAGCACCTGGAGGTAGACCTCCTGCGGCTGGGCCGCGCCGCCGTACTCCTCGGGGTAGGGCAGACCGAGCAGCCCGGCGGCGCCCAGCGTGGTGAACACCTCGCGCGGGAACCGCCCGGCCGCCTCGTCGGCCACGGCCCGGGGCGCGACCTCCTTGGCGACCAGCTCACGGGTCAGCTGGATCAGGTCGTGCGCCTCGGGGGTGGGCAGGGCACGCTCAACAGTCATCGGCAAGTACTCCTTGTGAGAGTGTACGTGCCCTGCATTCTGCCTAAATGATCACCAGTTCACGAGGGGTGAGGTTCAGCCGCTCGCCCTCGTTGTCGCCGCAGACCACGATGTCCTCGATGCGGGCGCCGTGGCGGCCGGGCAGGTAGATGCCGGGCTCGACGGAGAAGGCGAAGCCGGGCTCCATCGCCTCGGTGTTGCCGGAGACGATGTAGGGCTCCTCGTGGGTCTCGATGCCGATGCCGTGGCCGGTGCGGTGGACGAAGTACTCGCCGTAACCGGCCTCGGCGATGACGTCGCGGGCGGCGGCGTCGATCGACTCGCACGACACGCCGGGCCGTACGGCGGCGCAGGCGGCCTCCTGCGCCTGGCGCAGCACCTCGAAGTAGGCGGCGTACTCGGCCGGCGGCTCGCCCACGCAGTAGTTGCGGGTCGAGTCGGAGCAGTAGCCGTTGTGGAGCTGGCCGCCGATGTCGACCACGACCGGCTCGCCCGCCTGGATGACGCGGTCGGACACGTCGTGGTGCGGGCTCGCGCCGTTGGGGCCGGAGGCGACGATGACGAAGTCGACGGTGGCGTGTCCGGCGGCGAGGATCGCCTCGGCGATGTCGCGGCTCACCTCGCGCTCGGTGCGGCCGGCGCGCAGGAACTCGGGCACCTGACGGTGCACGGCGTCGATGGCCTCGCCGGCCTCGCGCAGCGCCGCCACCTCGACCGCCGACTTGCGCATCCGCAGCTCGCGCAGGACACTGCCGGCCAGTACCTGCCGGGTGTCCGGCAGCACGTCGCGGAAGCGCAGCGACGACATGGCCCACATCCGGTCCGCGAGTCCGACCGTGGCCACCGGCCCGAGCCGGTCGGCGGCGATCCGGTACGGGTCGTCGGTCTCGTCCCAGGCCACGAACTCCAGGCCGAGCCGCGAGGCGGGCGACGCCTCCGCCGCGGGCAGCTCCAGGCGGGGCACCAGCATGTACGCCTCGCCGGCGGCGGGCACCACCAGGCAGGTGAGCCGCTCGAGCGGCTTGGCGTCGTAGCCGCTCACGTATCGCAGGTCGGGACCCGGGGTGAGCAGGAGGGCGTCGATGCCGGCCTTGGCGGTGGCCTCCTGGACGGCGGCGAGACGGGAGACGGGATACAGATCTGAGGACGTCACGGCCACAATCTACTCCCGACGCCACCTCCTAAAATCCGCGAAAAGGTCTTACAACACGCCAAGTCATCGCTACCCTTCGCTCACGCTCGGCCGCATAGTGTGAGGCGAATGTCCCGTTCCACTGCATTCGAGGGTGTGTCACATGGTCGACGTGATCAGCGGCGGGCCGGGGCAGCGCCGGCGTCCGGGGGCTGCCGCCGGGACGTCCCACCAGGGGACCGCCGAGCGTGAGCTGCTGGCCGTGCGGCTGGCGCACGCCCAGCGGCTGGGCAACATGGGGTGGGCCGAGTGGGACCTGCGCACCGGGGCGGCCGCCTGGTCCGACCAGGTGTACGTGATCTTCGGCCGTGACCCGTCCGAGGGGCCGGCGGACCTGCCGGAGCTGGCCGGCCTGGTGGAGCCGGACGACCTGCGGATGCTGGAGCAGCTCCTGCTGACCGTGGTGCACGAGGCGGAGGCGGCGCAGGCGGAGATGCGCATCCGGCGCGGCGGCGAACTGCGCAACCTCCGCGTCGTCCTGGAGCCCCTGCTGTCCGCGGGCCGATCGGCCGACGACCCCGGCCTCGGCCCGGGTGGCGGGTTGCGGGCGGCGGCCACGGTGCGCGGCGTCCACGCGGTCTTCCAGGACATCACCGGCCGCCGCCGGGCCGAGCGCATCATGTCGGAGTCGCGCCGCCAGCTCCTGGAGGCCCGGGTCAAGGCGGCCGAGGAGCGGCACGTGATGCTGGCGCTGCGCGAGGCGATCCTGCCCGACCCGGTCGGCTGCCTGGACCTGCCGCGCACCCGCGTCGCCGTGCGGTACGTGCCGGCGGAGAAGACCGCGAGCCTCGGCGGCGACTGGTTCGAGGCCGCGCCCCTGCCCGACGGGCGGGTGCTGCTCGCGATCGGCGACGTGTCGGGGCACGGCCTGCCCGCTATCGCGCACATGGCGCAGCTGCGCCACGCGCTGGTCGGGCTGACGATGACCGGGCGTCCGGCGAGCGGCCTGCTGGCCCTGCTGAACGACCTGGTGATCCACCGCCTGGAGGGCACCACCGCCACGGCCGTGATCGGCCACCTGGACCCCTCGGCGCGGGTATTCAGCTGGGCGCGGGCCGGCAACCTCGCGCCCATCCTCGTGCGCGACGGCGCCGCCCGCCAGCTCGAACAGGCCAGGGGCCTGCTTCTGGGGGCGGCCGGCGACCAGGCGTACCATCTGGCCAGCATGGAGCTGCAGGAGGGCGACCTGCTGCTGATGTTCACCGACGGGCTGGTCGAGCGGCGCAACCGCGACATCGACGAGGGCATGGCCCTGGTGCTGGCCGCCGCCGCCCGCCTGCCCGCCGACGACCTGCACCTCGGCCTGGACGCGGCGCTGGACCGGCTGCTGGAGGAGATCGGCGGCCCGAACCCCGAGGACGACGCCTGCCTGCTGGCCGTCGGCATCCCGGAGCGCCCCGGCGCCTGATCACGGGGACCCCGAGATCCTGTCCTGGACATCGGCGGTCAGTTTCTCCAGCAGTCTCGCGAGCGTGGCCCGTTCCGCCGGGGTCAGCCCGGCCACCAGGGACGCCTCGCGGCCGAGGACCGAGTCGACCGATCGTTCGATGAGCGCGTGGCCCTCGTCCGTGAGCGACACCGCGACACTTCTGCGTCCGGTGTCGCCGGGGCTGCGCCGGATCAGGCCGGCGCGCTCGGCCCTGGCCACGCGCTGGGAGATCGCGCCGGCCGTCACCAGCGTGCGACGGGCCAGCTCGCGGGTGCTCAGCCGGTACGGCGGGCCGGAACGGCGGATCACGGAGAGCAGGTCGAGCGTGGCCGCGTCGATCCCGGCGGCGCGCAGGACGCGGGCGCGGTCGTCGGCGAACATCTTGGCCAGCCGCCAGATGGGCGTGACGACCTCGATGGAGTCGGTCGGCGTGCCGGGGCGCTCGCGCTGCCAGGCGGCCGCGATCTCCGCGGGACTGGTCGGCATTTGGGCCATCGGGACGTCCTCCGCTACGTTTAGGGCTAAACGTAGCAGTCGTAAGGAGGAATCATGGGCAGGACCGTGCTCGTCACCGGAGGAACCAGCGGCATCGGCCGGGCCGTGGCCGCCCGCTTCGCCGCCGACGGAGCCGACGTCGTCATCACCGGCCGCCACAGGGAGACCGTCGAACCCGCCGCCGGCGAGCTGGGCGTGCGCGGGCTGGCCTGCGACGCCGGCCGTCCCGACCAGGTCGCCGCCATGGCCGCGGAACTGGACGGCCCGCTCGACGTGCTCGTCAACGCCGCGGGCGGCCTGCCTGCCCAGCCGGCCGACGGAACGCCGCCGCTGGAGGCGCTCGCCCAGGAGTGGCGGTCCAGCGTCTCCGCCAACGTGCTCACCGCGGTCCTCACCACGGCCGCGGTCCGCGACCGGCTCGCCCCGGGAGGCGCGGTCGTCAGCATCGGGTCGATCGGCGCCGAACGCGGCGGCGGCTCCTACGGCGCCGCCAAGGCCGCGCTGGCCGCCTGGAACGCCACGCTCGCCGCCGCGCTGGGTCCCCGGGACGTCACCTGCAACGTCATCTCGTCCGGATACGTCGCCGGCACCGGCTTCTTCGGTGACGGGATGACGGAGGAACGCCACCGCAAGCTCGTGGAGGAGACGCTGCTCAAGCGGCCGGGCACGCCCGGCGACATCGCCGAGACCATCTTCTTCCTCGCCTCGCCCGGCGGGCGGCACATCACCGGCCAGACCATCCACGTGAACGGCGGAGCGTTCACCACCCGCTGACGGGCCCGACTGTCGGTAGCGGATGCCACCATGGGGGTGTGCTGATGCTGCTCGACACCCCGTCGCTGTACTTCCGCGCCTTCTACGGCGTGCCCGACTCGGTCACGGCGCCCGACGGCATGCCCGTCAACGCGGTGCGCGGCCTCATCGACATGATCGCCACCCTGGTGCGGGCCCACTCCCCCACCCGGATGGCGGCCACGATGGACGCCGACTGGCGGCCCGCGTTCCGCGTGGCGGCCATCCCCACGTACAAGGCGCACCGGGTGGCGCAGGGCGACGAGGAGGAGGTGCCCGACGCGCTCGTGCCGCAGATCCCGGTGATCGAGCGGGTGCTCGACGCGGTCGGCATCGCCCGCCTCGAAGCGCCCGGTTTCGAGGCCGACGACGTCATCGGCACGCTCACCCACCGCGAGGACGGGCCGGTCGACATCGTGACCGGCGACCGCGACCTGTTCCAGCTCGTCGACGACGCCCGCCCGGTGCGCGTCCTCTACACCGCGCGCGGCATCCGCAACCTGCAGATCGTGGACGAGACGTTCGTGACCGGCAAGTACGGCATCCCCGGCCGCGCCTACGCCGACTTCGCGACCCTGCGCGGCGACCCGAGCGACGGGCTGCCGGGCGTGGCCGGCGTCGGCGAGAAGACGGCCGCCTCGCTCATCACGCGCTTCGGCTCGCTGGAGGCGCTGCTCACGGCGCTCGACGCGGGCGTCACCGAGGGTTTCCCGGCGGGCAGCCGCACCCGGCTGGCCGCCGCCCGCGACTACCTGAGCGTCGCGCCGGCCGTGGTCGAGGTGGCCTCCGACGCGCCCCTGCCCGCCGCCGAGCTCGCGCTGCCCGGCAAGCCGCGCGACCCCGAGACCCTGGTACGCCTGGCCGACCGCTACGGCCTGGACAGCCCGCTGAACCGGCTGCTCGACGCCCTGCCCGGCTGACCCCGCCCCAGCCGGAGCCCGGGATCAGACAGTAATGACGATCTTGCCCGTGGCGTGGCCCTGGGCGAGGTGCTCGATCGCGGCGGGCGCGTCGGCGAGCGGGTGGGCGCTGCCGATCACCGGCCTGACCGCGCCCGACTCGATGAGCCCGCCGAGCTCCCCGAGCTCCTCGGCGCTCTCCTCGGCCATGAGGCCGCGCAGCCGCTGCTTGGTCGTCAGCTGCGCCAGCGGTCTGTGCAGCAGCGCCCGCCCGTACCCTCCGAGCAGGCCGGGGGCGTCGTGCCCGCCGCCGGCGAGCACCAGCGTGCCGCGCGGCGTCAGAGCGCACCGCAGCAGCGATATCGGACGACACCCGGCCACATCGATGATCACGTCGTGGCACGGCCCGTCCCGGTCGACCTCCTCGCGGGTGTAGTCGATCACGTCGTCCGCCCCCAGTGAGCGCGCGAGGTCGGCCTTGCCCGGCCCGCACACGGCGACGACGCGGGCGCCGAACGCCTTGGCGATCTGCACGGCGTACGTGCCGATGCCGCCCCCCGCGCCGATGACCATCACCCGGTGCCCCGGCCGCACCTGTCCCGCGTCGCGGACTGCCTGTAACGCGGTCGTCCCCGACACGGGCACCGCCGCGGCCTCCTCGAACGACAGCCCCGCGGGCTTGCGCGCCAGCAGCCGCTCGGGCGCCGCCGCGTACTCGGCGTACGAGCCGCGATCGCACGTGCCGTACACCTCGTCGCCGGGCCGGAACCGGGTCACGCGGGAGCCGACGGCCTCCACGGTCCCGGCGACGTCCCGGCCGCGTACGCGCTGCCTGGGGCGGCGCAGCCCGTACCCCATGAGTCGTACGAGGGGCGGGCGGCCGGTCATGAGGACCCACACGCCGGGGTCCACGCCGGCGGCGCGCACCCGGACGAGCACCTCGTCGTCGCCGATCCGCGGCGGGTCGATCTCCTCCAGCCGGAGCACGCCGGCCGGGCCGTACACGTCCTGGACGATCGCTTTCATGAGGCCCCCTCGGGCGGGTCGGGATACTGGAACACGTCGTCGAGCGCGACGTCGAACACCCGGGCGATCCGGAAGGCCATCTCCAGGGACGGCGAGTACCGTCCCTGCTCGATGGCGATGACGGTCTGCCGGGTCACGCCGATGCGGTCGGCCAGGTCGGCCTGGGTCATCTCGCCGTGCTCGAAACGCAGGGCGCGGATGTGGTTCGTCACACGCGTGGGCTTCACCACTCCGGCATGCTCCTGCGGTAGACGACGATCCTGGCGACGCCGCCGAGGACGGACGACAGCACGAAGCACAGGTAGACCACGTTGGCGATCCAGAACCGGTCCCAGCCGGCCATCGCCATCAGCATCGCCGCGACGGCGCCGATGACCACGAACGCCTGGCCGACGTGCTCCCCGAACCGCGCGATCTCCTTGTCGCGCACGTCCGTGACCCGTGACGCCCCCGGGTTGACCACCGCCATGACGATCTCGGCCAGGATCGAGGCCGCGATGGCCCCGCCGACCGTCCACAGCAGTGCCGCCACGTACGGCGCCTCGGTCAGCGGGCGCCCGCCGGCCCGGCCCGCGACGGTCACCACGTACGCGGCGTAGCCGACCACGGAGACGACCAGCCTGATCCATGCGCGCTTCTCTTCGTGCGTCATCGCCCGTCCTCTGCGATGTACAGAATCTTTGACATGCCCCAATGTAACCCGTCTTTGACCTCGTGTACAGAATCTTTTACATCGGCCGGGGGCCCAACCGCCCGGGCGCGCCCCGCGCGGTAGGTTGATCGGCGTGTCGAAGACGAGCATTCAGGTCCGAGACGGTGTCCCCGCCCGCCTGGAGGACGGGTTCGCGCGGATCACGCGCGAGGCCGGCCTGCCGGCCGAGTTCCCCAGGGCGGTGCTCGACGAGGCCGACTGGGTGGCCGAGGCGCCCCGCGTCTCCGGCGAGGACCTGACCGAGCTGCCGTTCGTCACCATCGACCCGCCCGGCGCGATGGACCTCGACCAGGCCGTCCACCTGGAGCGGCTGGGCGGCGGCTACCGGGTGTGGTACGCCATCGCCGACGTGGGCGCGTTCGTCCGGCCGGGCGGCGCCATCGACGCCGAGGCCCGGCTGCGGGGCGAGACCGTCTACCTGCCCACCGGCAGGGTGCCGCTGCACCCTGCCGTCCTGTCGGAGGGCGCGGCCAGCCTGCTGCCCGGCGCGACCCGCCCCGCGGCGGTGTGGCGGATCGACCTCGACGCCGACGGCCGCACAATCGGCGCCGACGTGCGCCGCGCCCTGGTACGCAGCCGCGAGCGGCTCGACTACGCCTACGTCCAGGCGGCGGTGGAGACCGGCACGGCCGACGGCACCCTCGGCCTGCTGGCCGAGATCGGCCCGTTGCGGCTGGAGCTGGAGCGCGAGCGCGGCGGCGTCACCCTACCCACCCCCGAGCAGGAGGTCGCGCCCGCCGACGGCGGCTACCGGCTCGAATACCGCGTGCCGCTGCCCGCCGAGGCGTGGAACGCCCAGATCTCCCTGCTGACCGGCATGGCCGCGGCCACGATGATGCTCGACGCGGAGGTCGGGCTGTTGCGCGTGCTTCCGCCGCCCCAGCCCGGCGACCTGGCCAAGGTACGCCGGGTGGCGGCGGCGCTGGGCGTCACCTGGGCCGAGGACGCCACCTACGGCGAGGTCGTCCACGGCCTCGACCCCAAGAGCCCGCAGCAGGCCGCGTTCCTGCACGAGTCACGGGTGCTGCTGCGCGGCTCCGGCTACGTCGCCTTCGACGGCGCCCCTCCCCCGCTGGCCGACCACGCCGCGGTCGGCGCGCCGTACGCGCACGTGACGGCGCCGCTGCGGCGCCTGGCCGACCGCTACGCCACCGAGGTGTGCCTGGCGATCGCGGCGGGCGAGCCGGTACCCGAGGACGTCGCGCGCGCCCTGCCGGAGCTGCCGCCCGTCATGGCGGCGGCCGCCCGGCGCGGCGGCACGGTGGAGCGGGCGTGCGTGGACCTGGTGGAGGCGTTCCTGCTGCGCGACAGCATCGGGGAGGCGTTCGAGGCCGCGGTGATCGACGTGTCGGCGGACGGCCGGGGCGGGCAGGTCCAGCTCGCGGACCCGGCGGTGATCGCCCGCTGCGACGGCGCCCTGCCGCTCGGCGAGACGGTCACGGTCCGCCTCGTCCAGGCCGACCCCGCCACCCGCGAGGTCCGCTTCGCCCTGGGGTCGCCGTAGTCCGCGCCCGAGCGCGGCCGGACGGGGCGGCGCAGGAGGTCCCGTCCTGGCCCCGGTCGCCGGCTACTCCGCGCAAACCCTTACCGGCGACCACACCCCATCCTCATACCCGACAAAGGCGGTGCGGAGAATGTCGGGTGGCCGGGGCCGGTGTCGCCGCACGATGGAGACATGGATGACACGACTCTGGTATCCCGTTTCCTCCGCGACGGCTTCGTGAAGTTGGAGGGCGCCGTCGCGCCGCGCGTGGCCGCGGACTGCGCCCGGCTGCTGTGGCGGGAGACGGGCTGCGAGCCGAACGACCCGTCGACGTGGACGCAGCCCGTGCACTGGGTGGGCGGTATGGCGCAGGGTCCGTTCGCCGCCGCACCCAACTCCCCGTTCCTGCACCACGCGTACGACCTGCTCGTCGGCACGGGACGCTGGGAGCCGCTCTACTCCCTGGGCACGTTCCCGCTGCGCTTCCCGCACGAGGAGGAGCCGGACGACGCGGGCTGGCACATCGAGGGGAGCTACCTGCCGGAGGGCGAGAACTGGTACTTCACGAACCTGCGCTCCCGGGGCCGGGCGCTGCTGATGCTGTTCCTGTTCAGCGAGGTCGGCGAGGAGGACGCCCCGACCCGGATCCGGGTCGGCTCACACCTCGACGTGCCGAAGGTGTTGGAGAAGTACGGGGAGGACGGGGCGAGCGGGCTGACTCTCGCGTCCGATCTGGTGGCGGCGTCCGACCACCGGCCGCTGGCCTTCGCCACCGGGTCCCCGGGCGACGTCTTCCTGTGCCATCCGTTCCTGGTGCACGCGGCGCAACCGCACCATGGAGTGCGGCCGCGCTTCATGGCCCAGCCGCCGCTGATGCCGGCCGCGCCGTACGAACTGGAGCGGGCCGACGACGCGTACTCGCCCGTGGAGATCGCGATCCGCCGGGGCCTGGGATGGGACGGCACCGACCACAGCGCCGGGTAGACGTGCTTCACGATTATCGTCGACACGGTGGTCGTGAAGGGGATGAGGAAGGGGGCCGGGCATGCTGGAGCGGCTGAACCAAGCCATGGAGCACATCGAGTGCCATCTCGACCAGGCTGTCGAGGTGGAGGAGCTGGCACGCATCGCGGCCACCTCGGAGCACCACCTGCGACGGATGTTCTCCGCGCTCGCGGGCATGCCGCTGTCGGAGTACGTCCGGCGCCGCCGGCTCACCCTCGCGGGCGCCGAAGTACTCGCGGGACGTGACACCCTGCTGGAGATCGCGGTGCGCTATGGCTACAGCTCCGGTGAGGCGTTCGCGCGGGCGTTCCGTGCCATGCACGGCACCGGACCGGGCGAGGCCCGGCGTACCGGCGCCGCACTCAACTCCCAGCCCCGGATGGCCTTCCGCCTCACCATCGAGGGGAGCAGCAGTATGCGGTACCGCGTCGTGAACAGAGCGGACTTCACCGTCGTCGGGTTCAAGACCCGGGTACCGCTGGTGCACGCGGGCCCGAACCAGGCGATCATCAACTTCGTCCGTGGGATCGGCCGACAGACTCTGGAGCGCCTGGAGAAGCTGTCGGACCAGGAGCCGCACGGCATCGTCGCGGTCTGCGACGGCATGGACCCCAGCCGCGCCGAGGGCACCGAACTCGACTACCACCATGGGGTGATCACCTCCGCAGCCGCTCCGGAGGGCACGACCACGTTGGCCGTCCCGGCCGGCGCCTGGGCGGTCTTCACCACCTCCGGGCCGGCACCGCAGGCCATCCAGGAGCTGTGGCGGGACGTGTTCACCCAGTGGTTCCCGTCGAACCCGTACCGCACCCGCCCCGGCCCCGAGATCCTGCGCACCCGCCTGTCGCCGGAGAAGACCGAGGCCGACGCCGAACTGTGGCTCCCGGTGGAGCCCGAGCACGGCTGAACACAGCGATACCCCGGCAGGAGACCAGAGCCGGTCATTCACCCCATGAACGACGCCGCACTGCGGCGGCTCCGCCGTCTGGCCATCGCCCCGGGCCCCTGCACGGCTGTGGCCGCGCCCAGGTGGGCGGGCGCGGCCACAGAGGCGCGGGTCACTTCTTCAGGACGCTCCAGCCCGCCCCCACCCCCATGAGGTGCAGGGCGACGCAGAGGAGCCCGGCCAGCCCGAGCGTGGTGACCGTCAGGACGCCGCCCACGGCCAGGCCCGCGAGGGCGAAGATCAGGGCGAGCAGGAAGAACACGGCTGCGGCGACGGCGAACATGGCAACCTCCGGAGGTCCGACGGACGCCGGGGATCCGAGCCGGGGCGGGCCTCAGCGCGGCGCGTCCGAAGCATGACGGGCTTTCCGACATGGGGATGTCCGCCGGGTTCGACCAGGAAACTGGCCCGGCGGTGACGTTGCGTAGACCACCGATGACAACACCTTGACCGGCCGGTCAGTACGCCCCGGGAGATCGCCCCGCCCTAGCTCAGGGACGAGTAGGCCACCACGCCGCGCCGCATGCCGTCGATCGCCTTGGACGCCGTCTGCTTGATCTTGCTGCCCGGAGGCGCGGCGTTGCCGAGCTGACCGAGCAGGTCCATCAGCTGCTTGATCCACCGGACGAAGTCGCCGGCCGCCAGCTCGTTGCCGTTGACGCCGTCCATGAGCACCGCGTCCAGGGTGTGCCCCTTGGTCCACCGGAACGCCGCCCAGGCGAACCCCAGGTCGGGCTCGCGGATCGTGTCGAGGCCGTGGTCGGACTCGATGCCCTCCAGCTCGGCCCACAGCCGCACCATCGCCGTCAGCGCGTCCTGCGCCCGCCCGGCCGGGATCTTCGGGCGGCGCGCGTCGTCGGACTGCCGCGACTCGAACACCAGCGCCGACACGCACGCCGCCAGCTCCGCCGGCTCCAGCTGCTCCCACAGCCCGCTGCGCAGGCACTCGGCCGTCAACAGGTCGAGCTCGGTGTAGAGGCGGCCCAGGCGGCGGCCCTCGTCGGTGACGGCCTCGCCGTGCAGGTAGCCGAGCTGCTCCAGCACCGCGCAGATGCGGTCGAAGGTGCGCGAGATGACGTGCGAGCGGCCCTCGACGCGCCGCCGCAGTCCCTCCGTCTCGCGCAGCAGCTTGTAGTAGCGCTCGGCCCAGCGGGCGTGGTCCTCGCGCTCGTCGCAGCCGTGGCAGGCGTGCTGCCGGATCCGCCGCCGCAGCTCGTTGATCTCCTCGTCCTCCACGGCGTGGTCACGCGCCCTGGGCGGCTTGCCCAGGTCACGGTCGCCGATCTTGGCGAGCAGCGTGGAGACGAGGTTGGCGCGCTCCTTGGGCGAGCGGCCGTTGAAGTTCTTCGGGATGCGCAGCTTCTCGATCGGCTCGACCGGCACGGGGAAGTCGGCCGCGTCGAGCTTCTTGACCTGCTTGCCGATGGTCAGCACCAGCGGGCTCGGGCCGTTGCCGCGCGGGTTGCGGCCGGGGTCGAGCACGATGGCCAGGCCCGCCCGGCGCCCGCCCGGCACCCGGATGACGTCGCCCGGCTGCAGCGCCTCCAGCGAGCGCACGGCCGCCGCCCGCCGCGCCGCGCCCCGCTGGCGCGACAGGTCGGCCTCCCGGTCGGACAGGCGCCGCCTCAGCCCCGCGTACTCGGTGAAGTCGCCCAGATGGCAGGTCATCGCCTCCTGGTAGCCCTCCAGCGCCTCCTCGTGCTTGCGCAGCTGCTTGGCCAGTCCGACGACCGCCCGGTCGGCCTGGAACTGCGCGAACGACTCCTCCAGCAGCGTGCGGGCGCGTTCGCGGCCGAACTGGCCGACGAGGTTGACGGCCATGTTGTACGAGGGCTGGAAGCTGGAGCGCAGCGGGTAGGTGCGGGTGCCGGCCAGGCCGGCGACCGACAGCGGGTCCATGCCCGGCTGCCACAGCACCACGGCGTGGCCCTCGATGTCGATGCCGCGCCGCCCGGCCCGGCCGGTGAGCTGGGTGTACTCGCCGGGCGTCAGGTCGGCGTGCGACTCGCCGTTCCACTTGTCGAGCTTCTCGATCACCACGGTGCGCGCCGGCATGTTGATGCCCAGCGCCAGCGTCTCGGTCGCGAACACCGCCTTGACCAGGCCGCGGGTGAACAGCTCCTCGACGACCTCCTTGAAGGCCGGCAGCATGCCCGCGTGATGGGCGGCCAGGCCCCGCTCCAGGCAGTCGCGCCACTCCAGGTAGCCGAGCACGGCCAGGTCCTCGTCGGGCAGGTGCGCGGTGCGCTCGTCCACGAGCTGGCGGATCTCGTGCCGCTCCCGCTCGGTGGTGAGCCGGATGCCGGCGTACAGGCACTGGGCCACGGCCGCGTCGCAGCCGGCCCGGGAGAAGATGAACGTGATCGCCGGCAGCAGCCCCTCGCCGTCGAGCTTCTCGATCACCTGGGCGCGGTCCGGCGGCCGGGAGCGCTGCGGCCGGCCGTAGCCGCGCCTTCCGCGGCCCGCCGACAGGCGCTCGGCGTCGCGTGTGACCCGCATGAGCGTCGGGTTGATGCGCGGGACGTCGTCGTCGCTCATGAACATGTCGTAGATGCGGTTGCCGGCCATCATGTGCTGCCACAGCGGCACCGGCCGGTGCTCGTCGACGATGACGGTGGTGTCGCCGCGCACCTCGCCCAGCCACTCGCCGAACTCCTCGGCGTTGCTGACCGTCGCCGACAGCGCGACCAGCCGGACCGACTCGGGCAGGTGGATGATGACCTCCTCCCACACCGCGCCCCGGAACCGGTCGGCGAGGTAGTGGACCTCGTCCATCACCACGAACCCCAGCCCGGCCAGCGTCGCCGAGCCGGCGTAGAGCATGTTGCGCAGCACCTCGGTGGTCATGACCACGATCGGGGCCTCGCCGTTGACGCTGTTGTCGCCGGTCAGCAGGCCCACCTTGGCGCTGCCGTAGCGCTTGACCAGGTCGTTGTACTTCTGGTTGGACAGCGCCTTGATGGGGGTGGTGTAGAAGCACTTCTGCCCCTGCTCCAGGGCGAGGTGGACGGCGAACTCGCCGACGACCGTCTTGCCCGAGCCGGTGGGGGCGGCCACGAGGACGCCGTCGCCCGCCTCCAGGGCGCGGCACGCGTCCACCTGGAAGTCGTCGAGCTGGAAGTCGTACAGTCCTCGGAACGATCTGAAAGCGGCCCCGTCGTCTCCGAACCTGTCGCGGAAGGCCGCGTACCGTTCCGCTGGCGTCGTCATGACGTCAGCCTACCGAAACCGCCATTCCGGTCCGTCCCGGCGATGACCGGGATCCTCGGGCGTGACGCCTTTACATTGTAGATCTCAGACTATGACCTGGAGCCGGCCGGGCAGCGCCGTACACGTCACCGGACCGCTTCCCAGGCGTTCGCCGTCGGCGTAGACGGGGACGCCGGCCGCCTCCAGCCGCACGTGCCGCGCCCGCCTGACCGTCACGGACGGATGGGTCACGTGCGTGCCCCGGTAGACGCCCGGGAACACCCGCAGGAACTCCCCCACGCCCATCGCGCCCGCCACGACCACGTCCAGCAGCCCGTCGTCGGGCCGGGCGTCCGGGCAGACCCGCATGCCGCCGCCGTAGGAGCGGGTGTTGCCGACCGCCACCAGCACGGCGTCGCGTTCGAGCACCTCCTCGCCGTCGAGCGTGACGCGGAACGGCACCGGCCGGAACGCGCGCAGCTCCTCGACCACCGCCCGCAGGTACCGGGCCCGGCCGGACGGCCACGTCAGCCGGTTGGCCCGCTCGTTGACCCGGGCGTCGAAGCCGCAGCACAGCACGCTGGCGAACAGTTCCTCGCCCTGGCCCGTCACGGCGCGGGCCACGTCGACGGGCCGGATCTTCATGCGCAGCACCGTGCGGGCCGCCGCCATCGGGTCGCCCGGCACGCCCAGGGCGGCGGCGACGTCGTTGCCCGTGCCGACGGGGATGATGCCGAGCGGCACGTCGGTGCCGGTCACGGCCTGCACGGCCAGGTGGACGAGCCCGTCGCCGCCGAAGGCCACCAGCGCGTCGGGGCGCTCGGCCACGCAGGCGCAGGCGCGTTCGAGGGCGTCGGCCGCGTCGACGCCGGCGATCACCGAGACCTCCGCGCCGCCCATGCGCAGGCGGCGCACCACGGGCTCGAGCAGGCGCAGCGCGCGGCCGCCGCGGGCCGCGGGGTTGACGAGCAGGGCGAGTCGAGGGGACACGCCCGGAACCTATCGCCTATCTGCCCGAACCGGAATCCTCTTCCAGCGGGGTGTTGTCGTCGACCAACTGGGACGCCTCGTCGTCGGACAGGCCGGCGAACTCGCTCTGCGGCTGCCGCCTCTCCCGCACGTACATGAACAGCTCGGCCGCCAGGAACAACACGATCATCGGCGTGGCCAGCGCCATCATGCTGAGCGGGTCGCCGCCGGGCGTGACCACGGCGCCGAAGACGAACATCAGGAAGATGACCACCCGCCGGTGCTTGGCGATCGTCGCGTGCGAGACCACCCCGATGACGTTGAGGAACACCAGCAGCAGCGGCAGCTCGAACGACACCCCGAAGATCACCAGCATGATCAGGACGTAGTCGAGATAGTCGTCGATCGAGATGGTGGCGACGGTGTCCTGGAGCGAGAAGCCCAGCAGGAACGACAGCGCGGTGTCCATGATCAGGTAGGACACGGTCGCGCCGAGCACGAACAGCGGGATGGCCAGCGCGAGGAAGGTCAGCGTGTAACGCTTCTCGGTGCGGTAGAGGGCCGGGGTGACGAAGGCCCAGATCTGGTAGAGCCAGACGGGCGAGGCAGCCACCAGGCCCACCATCAGGGAGACCTTCAGCGTGATGAAGAACGACGAGAAGATGCCGTTGTAGGTCAGGCTGCAGTGGCCGGTGAGCTGCTTCGACTGGACGGTCGAGCAGTAGGGCTCCTTGAGCAGCTCCCACACCGGCCCGAAGACGAACCAGCCGATCACGACGCCCACCGCGACGGCGGCGATCGCGATGAGCAGCCGGTTACGCAGCTCACGGAGGTGCTCCATGAGCGGCATCCGGCCTTCTGGGTCCCGTTCCGGCTTCGGGCCCGACCGTTTCAGCAACGCCATCTACCAGTCCAGGTGGCCGAGGGGACGGGGGGTCAGGGACGCTTGTCGGCCTGCGCCGCGGCGCGCAGCCTCGCGGCCTGCTCCTCGAGCTGGCGGGCCTGCTCCTCGGCGGACAGCGCCGGGGCGGGCGTGGCCGGCGGGATCTGCTGCGGCGCCGGCTGAGCCTGCTGCTGGGCCTGCACCACCGTGGGCCGGTCGTCGTCGTCATCGTTCATCTTGCTGGTCTCCGCCTTGAAGATGCGCAGGGACCGGCCGACGCCACGGGCGAGGTCCGGAAGCTTCTTGGCACCGAACAGCAGGACCAAGGCCACCAAGATCAGGATGATCTCTGGAGCTCCCAAGTTCATGTGACGTCCTTCATGGTGAGAGCGAAGTGCTGTGCTTAGCACCGATCGTACGCCGCTGGGGGCGATGCCTCATCCCCTGGCGTCCGGTTGGGGATTGAACAGCGCGTGAACTTGAGCGATTTCCCTGTTCAACGTCCGCGCCGCCCGCGCGGCCCGGGCACCGGCGACCAGGAGCACGACCAGCCCGGCGACGACCAGCCCGGCCGCCAAGAAGATCCACGTCATGACCGTTGAGCGTAGCGGGCCAGGGCGCGTTCGGCCTCCTCACGCACCCGTCCGGCCATCGCCGGCGGCGAGACGACGCGGCCGGTGTCGCCGAGCCGCAGCGCCAGCTTGAGGACCCAGTCCTCGTCGCGGGCCCGCAGCGTGATCCGCAGCCGTCCCTCGCCGAGCTCCTCGGCCCGCTCGCACGGGTAGTACTCGGCCACCCACCGCCCGGCGGCCGTGACCTCCAGCTCGACCAGCTCGTCGGTGGGCGAGGGCCGGAAGACGCCGTGGGCGACGTCGATCGGCTCGGCCCCGGCGGGCGGGTCGGCGGGCACGTCGAGCACGTCCGCGCCGAGGACGCGGTCCAGCCGGAACAACCGCATCGCCTCGGCCCGGTAGCACCAGCCCTCCAGGTAGGTGCGGCCGTCGGCCACCACCAGCCGCATGGGGTCGACCTCGCGCGGGGTCACCTCGTCGCGGCCGGGCACGTAGTAGCGCAGCGACAGGCGGCGCCGCCCGGTCAGCGCCTCGCGGACGCGGGGCAGCGCGTCGGGGGCGGCGTCGACGTCCACGGCCACCTGGCTGCTGACGGACGCGGCGCCCTCGCCCGCGGCCCGCTCCAGCTTGGCCACCACGCGCGGCAGCGCGTCGCCGGGCACCTCGGCCAGCTCGGGCATCGCGGCCAGCATGCGCAGCGCCACGAGCAGCGCGCTGGCCTCGTCGATGCCGAGCCGCAACGGCCGGGCGATGGTGTCGGCGTTGTCGATGAGGATCTCGCCGCCGTCCCACGACACGTCGATGAGGTCGCCCGGCGTGTGGCCGGGCAGGCCGCACATCCAGACGAGCTGCAGGTCGTCGATGAGCTGCTTCTCGCTCAGCCCGAACACCTCGGCGACCTCGCCCACCTGGGCGCCGGGGTGGGACATCAGGTACGGCACGAGGGCCAGCAGCCTCGGCAGCCGGTCGGCGGAGCCGCTCACGCCGCCCCCTCCGGGGACGCGGATCCGGTCATGCCAGGGCTCCCTTCAGTCGGCGGATGACGGCCTCGCGGGCGTCGGGCGGCTCGACGACCTCCACGTCGGAGCCCAGGCTGGCCATCCATCCGGCCAGCCGTTCGGGGTCGGAGAAGCCCAGCTCCGCCTCGTCCCAGCCGGCCGGGTCGTCCGGCGCGGGGCGGACGGCGCGGGCGAGCTGGCGCAGGCCCTGGCAGGTGCCCCGGCGGACGCGGACCACGGCCACGCGCTCCTCCACGGGCTCCTCCGGGAAGCCCACCATGGAGCGCAGGTCCACCCCGTCGGGCACCTCGACGGCGCCCGGGCGGCCCACGGTGGCGACCTGGCCGGTGACGCGGCTGAGCCGGAAGGCGCGCGGCGCCTGACGGTCGCGGTCGAAGCCGGCGAGGTACCAGCGGCCCCGGCGGCTGACCACGCCCCACGGCTCGACGGTGCGGGTGCGCACGGTCTCGCTGCCGGAGCTGCGGTAGTCGAAGCGCACGACCCGCCGGTCGCGCACGGCCTCCCACAGCGGCGGGAAGGCCGGGTCGCGGGTGTCGACGCGCAGCTCCAGCGCCCCCGCCTGGCCCAGCCCGCCGACGGTCTCGTCGGTGGCCACGCCGCCGGCGCGCAGCTTCAGCAGGGCGCCCGAGGCGGCCTCGGCCAGGCTCGCGCGCTGCCACACCTGGGCGGCCAGGCCCAGCACGGCCGCCTCGTCGGGCTCCAGGGTGATCTCGGGCAGCTCGTAGGACTCGCGCCGGATGCGGTAGCCCGGCTCGTCCTCCCAGGGATCGCGCACCACGTCGATGGGGATGCCGATCTCGCGCAACTCGTTCTTGTCGCGTTCGAACATCCGCTGGAACGCCTCGTCGCCGTCGCGGTCGTAGCCGGGCACCGCGTGGCGGATCTGCTCGGCCGACAGGGGCCGCCTGGTGGCGAGCAGGCAGATCACCAGATTCAGCAACCGCTCGGTCTTACGGCGCGACATCTGCCTCACTCCTCCTTCATCGACGCTACCCTGCCCCCGTGATCAGATGGCGCAAGGGCGAGGTCGTGCGGATCCGCCGAGAGTGGCCGGGAGCGGTGGAGCTGGACGTCGCCGTGCCCGAGGGGCCATGCCGGGCGCTGGCCTATCCCGCCCTGGTGGGCCGCCCGGAACCCGGCGACGAGGTGCTGCTCAACACGACGGCACTCGCGATGGGTCTCGGTACGGGAGGTTACGCCATGGTGGTGGCCGTCCCGAACCGTTTCCCGGAAGATCCGCAAGGGCCGGGGCACCTGGTGAAGGCACGCTACACCCCGATGCAGGCGACGGTGCTCGGCGCGGACGAGCAGGACTCGCCCCACCACGAGGTGCTGCGCGAGGCCGACTCGGTCGACGGGATGCCCGTGGTGGTGGCCGACCTGCACTCGGCGCTGCCGCCGATCCTGTGCGGCCTGTACGAGGCGGTGCCGGGCGGAGCGGACGGCGGCGTGCGCGTGGCGTACGTGATGCAGGACGGCGGGGCGCTGCCGGCGTGGTTCTCGATGGCCTGCGCGATGCTGCGCGAGGCCGGCTGGCTGGCCGGGGTGGTGACGATCGGGCAGGCGTTCGGCGGCGACGTGGAGGCGGTGACCACGCACACCGGGCTGCTGGCGGCCCGGCACGTGCTGGAGGCGGACGTCGCGATCGTCACCCAGGGGCCGGGCAACCTCGGCACGGGCACGCGGTGGGGCTTCTCCGGCGTGTCGGCGGGCGAGGCGGTCAACGCCGCCGCCGTGCTGCTCGGCCGGCCGGTGGCTGCGCTGCGGGTCAGCGAGGGCGACCGGCGCGAACGGCACCTCGGCGTGTCGCACCACTCGCTGACGGCCTACGGCCGGGTGGCGCTGGCGCGGGCCCACGTGCCGGTGCCGCTGCTGCCGGGCGACTTCGGCGAGCGGGTCCGCGACCAGGCCGAGCTGCTGGCCGTCCGGCACGAGCTGGTCCCCGTGCCGGTGGACGGCCTGCACGAGGCGCTGCGCGCCTCCCCGGTGCGGCTCTCGACGATGGGCCGGGGCCTGGAGGAGGACCTGGCCTACTTCCTGGCCTCGGCGGCGGCGGGCAGGTTCGCGGCCTCGCTGCTCTCGTAGGGCTCCTGGAAGGTGAACGCCTCGGGGCCCGAGCCGTGGGTCCTGAGGCGCTCCAGGCGTTCCATGGCCTCGGTCAGGGTGGGGACGTAGCCCTCGGGCACCCACCACATCACGGTGTACGGCTCCGCCATGCGCAGGAACCACTCCCTGCGCCGGCGCAGCACGCCCAGGTGGGCGCTGCGGTAGACGAACGTCCACAGGGCGTCGATGGACTCCCACACCGAGAAGTTGATGATCAGGTGGTCGCCGTAGTCGTGGATGACCGTGGCGGTGGGGTCCTCCTCACTCTCCTTGAGTCGCCACACGAAGCCGGGTGCGGCGTCGGCGAGGTCGTTGATCGGTTCCAGGAGCTCCACGAACGAGGAGAGCTCCGGGCCGTCGATGGGGGCGCGCAGGTGGGCGATGTTGAGCTGGGCGAGGTGCATGGCGTCAGCACACCACGCCCTTCGCTTCTATGTCAATCTTCATTTGTTTTAGTATCTGGTGGCGGGACCAGGGAGACGCAGCACTCCCCCGGCCTCGGATCCAGCTCCGCGCGTTCCGGCCGTTCGCCCAGCCCCTCCAGCAGGCCCTGGCACAGCGCGAGGTTCATCGAGCACACCAGCAGCGGGTGCTCCTGCGACAGGATGTGGAAGGGACAGTTGCGCAGCCGCAGCCGGCCCTCCGCGGCGTCGTCGACGTACGGCTCGTAGCCGCGCTCGGTCAGCAGGGCCTCCACGCGCTCGCCCCGGCGGCCCCGGGCCAGGCGGGCGCCCGCCGCC
>NZ_JBFAIA010000083.1:0-33671 GCF_040654455.1 Nonomuraea sp. NPDC050691 | reverse complement strand
CCGCCCCCCCCGGGGGGCCCCCCGCGCCCGCCGCTGTGGTTGCCCGGAGAGATCCGGGGGAACGCCTCTGACCAGGCATGACGTCGGGGGGGCGGGATGAGGGTGTGGCGTGCGCTGGGCTGGATCGCGCTCACCGCGGTCGGGCTCTACCTGTTCTCCGTCCTGCGCACCGTCGCGATCTCCATCATCGTCGGCCTGCTCCTGACCGCGCTGCTGCTGCCCCCGGCCCGCTGGCTGCGGCGGCGCGGCCTCAACCGGGCGCTGGCCACCACGGCGGTGTTCGCGGGCGGCATCCTGCTGGCCGCGGCGCTCGTGGCGATCCTCGTGCCGCCCACCGCGGACAGCCTCGCCCAGATGCGCACCAGCCTCGGCAAGGCCCTCGGCGACCTCAACGGCCTGGTCTCCCGGTTCGGGCTGAACGGCGAGACCCTGGCCGCCCAGGCCAGGGAGTACCTGTCCGGGCAGGGGCAGAAGATCGCCACCGGGGCGCTCACGGGCGTGCGGACCGTCGGGGAGATCGTCGTGGGCGCGGTGCTGTCCGTCATCCTGGCCGTCTACTTCGTCCACGGCGGCGACCGGCTGTGGCGGTGGCTGACCGAGTTGCTGCCCGCCCCGGCCCGGCCGCGTACCGAGCGCGCCGGTGAGCTGGTCTTCGGCGTCCTCGGCCGCTACATCCGCGGTGTGGCCCTGGTGGGCGCGGTGGACGGGTTGTGCATCGGGCTGGCGCTGTGGCTGCTCCACGTGCCGATCGCGCTGCCGCTGGCGGTGCTGACGTTCGCGGGCGCGTTCCTCCCGGTGGTGGGGGCGTTCGTGGCGGGGCTGCTGGCGGCGGTGGTCGCGTTCGTGGCCAAGGGGTGGGTGGTGGCGCTGGCCGTCGTGGTCGTGACCGTGCTCGTGCAGCAACTCGAAGGACATGTTCTGGCGCCCCAGATCTACGGGCGGTCGCTCGACCTGCCGGGCGCGGTCATCCTCGTCGCCATCGCCGTGGGCAGCCTGGTGGCCGGGATCACGGGGGCGTTCCTCGCCGCCCCGGTGACGGCGGTGATCGTGGCACTGATCCGCGACCGCGGCACCACCCCGCAGCCGTCCCCTCCCGCCCCGGCCCACCCGCCTCCGCTCCCGCCTCAGCCCGCGGACGCGACCTGACCCGCGCCTCGATCGGAGCCTCCACCTCGACCTCACGCCCGCCCGCCCGCCACGAGCGTCGACCCCCGGCTGTCCCCAGGGCGCGGGCCACCGAGGGCAGGTCGGCGGGCCCGGCTGCTCGCGCGGAGATCGCCATGCGGTCATCATGGTCTTCATGCGATGGGTGACGTTCGACTGTTTCGGCACGCTGGTGGACTGGCGGCACGGCATCATGACCAGCGCCGAGCTGGTCGCGCCCGGGCGGGGCGGGCGCCTGCTCGACGCGTACGGACCGCACGAGCTGGCGGTCCAGGAGGAGTCGCCGGGCATGCGCTACCGCGAGGTCCTGGCCGAGTCCCTGCGCCGGGCCTGCGCCGACGAGGGGGTGGAGCTGCGTCCCGACGACGCCGGTGTCCTGGCCGCCACGCTCCCGTACTGGCCGGTCTTCCCCGAGGTCGGCGCCGAGCTGGGACGGCTGCGCGAGGCCGGCTGGCGGCTCGCGCTGCTGACCAACTGCGACAACGACCTGATCGCCGGGACCCGGCGGCGGCTGCCCGTGGCCTTCGACGCGGTGATCACCTCCGAGGACGCCGGCGCCTACAAGCCCGGCCTCGCGCACTTCACCCTGTTCAGGGACTCCTTCGAGCCCGAGCGGTGGGTGCACGTGGCGCAGAGCTACGTCCACGACCTCGTCCCGGCGCACCGGCTGGGGCTGCGCCGCGTGTGGATCAACCGGCATGACGTGCGGCCCGCCGACCCGTCGGTGCCCCAGGACGTCCTGCCCGACCTGCGCGGCCTGGCCGGCCTGCTGTGACGTCCCTCCCGCCGCCCGGGGCCACCACTCCTGGCGCCACGACTCCCCGGGCTACGACTCCCCGGGCTACGACGAGGTGACGCGCTGCTCCAGCACGTCCGAGATGCCCGCGAGGAACGCGTCCACGTCCGCGATCAGGTAGCCCGACCTGAGCAGCACGGTCGCGAACCTCGCCTCCCGCACCTCCTTGGCCGTCACCGGGTACTCGGTGGTGCCGCGCAGCGTCGCCACGATCCGGTCGAGGAACGCGTCGACCTCGTCCTCGTTGTAGCCGGTGCCCATCCGGCCCGGCCGGAACGCCACCCGCTCCACCCGCGCCGCCTGGGACTCGAACCACTCCTCGCGCAGCATCTCCCCGGTGGGCTCCGTCATGGCCAGCCTGATGGGGCTCCTGGCCTGTGTCTCCAGCGCCACCACGAACGCCTCCAGGGCGAAGTCCACGGCCGTCTCGTGGTAGCCGCCGCGCTTGGGGCGGAACGTGGCCCGGCGGACGTCGTCGGCGGTCACGGGCTCCACGTCACGCGCTCCCCGGCCCAGCGTCGACTCGATCCGCCCGATGAGGGCGTCGACCTCCGCCGGGTCATATCCGGAACGCATGCCCATGACGCGCGGAAAGCGGTTCAAGCCCACTCCTCCCGGAATCTGCTGAGGGGTTGGATCTCGGATGGGTTCGATCTCTATTGTGGGGTTCTTTAGCCCGACGATGCGAGCCGCCCTATACCGTTACAGCACCATGTGGCTCACTGAGGTCTCTTTCCGCTACCGAAGGCGTGACCGTTACGTCATCGAGGCCGCCGAGGCCCACCTCTCCCCCGGTGACGTGGTGGAGCTGACGGGGCCCAACGGCGCGGGCAAGTCCACGCTGCTGCGCCTGCTGGCCGGGCTCACGCGCCCCACCTCCGGCGCCGTCACCGGCCGCCCGGCGATCGTCGGGTACGTCCCCGACCGCTTCCCCACCGGGCAGTCGTTCACGGTGGCCGGCTACCTGCGGCACATGGCGCGGGTCCGCGGCGGCGCCCGCTGGGAGCCGTGGGCCGAGCGCGTCGGGCTCGACGGCTTCGCGGGCGTGCGGCTGGGCGAGCTGTCGAAGGGCACCGCGCACAAGGTGGGCCTGGTGCAGGCCCTCATGGCGGAGCCCGGGCTGCTGGTGCTGGACGAGCCCTTCGCCGGCCTCGACCGGGACACGCGGGACGCGCTGCCGGACATCGTCACGGAGGTGGCGGCGCGGGGCGGCATCGTGGTGGCCAGTGACCACCAGGGCGGGATGGGGGCGGTCGACGGGCTGCGGCTCTGGTCGTTACGGTCGGCCCGCCTCGTCGAGCATCCGCCGTCGTCGTCCCCGCCCTCGTCGTTCCCGCCCTCGCCGGCGGAGCCCAAGGCCGCGGAGGACCTGGTGGCGGTGGAGGTCAGCGTGCCGGCCCGTGACCTGGACGGCTTTCTCCGGCGGATGCGCGACGACGGCTACCCGGCCCGGGCCCTCACCGGGGAGGAGACCACGTGATCGCCCTGGCGGTCTTCCGCGTCGCGGCCTACGTGCGCTCCCACCGCGCCTACCAGGCCCTCCTGCCCATCCTCTTCGTCATCGCCATCGTCTACGCCAGCCGCGCGCCCCGCGGGTCGGAGGCGGCGGCGCTGACCGACTCGGCGGTGCTGATCATCCCGTTCCTGGCGTGGGCGGCGAGAGGCCTGCTCGACACCGAGCCCGACGAGCAGCGCGCCATCTCGGCGACCGGTGTCGGCGGAGGCGGACGCGAGGTGACCGCCGGGCTGCTGGCGGCGCTGGTCACGTGCGCGGCGTTCGCGGCCCTGACCCTCGGCTGCGGGCTCGCCCTCGGCCTGTCCGCCACACCGTCACGTGAGGTCGTCATCGCGGCGGTGGTGCTGCACGCCCTCGCCGTCCTGGCCGGGGTCGCACTCGGCGCCCTGACCAGCCGCCCCATCGTGCCGTCGCCGGCGTACTCGATCATGGCGCTCGTCGCGGGCTTCCTGGCGATGCTGCTGCTCGGCGTCACCCCGGCCTACTGGCTCACGGTCCCGGTCACGGCCTGGATGAAGGCGGCCGGAGCGGGGCGGCTCGTGGCCGAGCTGCCGGAGCTGACCGTCATCTCCCTGGTGTGGTGCCTGGTGGCCCTGGGCGCGTACGCCTGGCTACGCCGCGGGAGGCCGTGACGGCTGTGGGCTCGGCGGGTGGGGCCGGGTTGGCTCTGCCGTAACAGAAGGAGGTCTCAGGCATCCGCGGCGGCGAGCTGACCGCAGGCGCCGTCGATCTCCCGCCCCCGCGTGTCGCGGACCGTCACCGGCACGCCGTGGAACTGCAGCCGCCGCACGAACGCCCGCTCGTCCTCCGGACGCGAGGCCGTCCACTTCGAGCCCGGCGTCGGGTTGAGCGGGATGAGGTTGACGTGCACCAGCTTGTTGCGCACCAGCTTGCCGAGCAGGTCGGCCCGCCACTCCTGGTCGTTGATGTCCTTGATCAGCGCGTACTCGATCGACACCCGCCGCTTCGTCTTCGCCGCGTACGCCCACGCCGCGTCGAGCACCTCGGCGACCTTCCACCGCGTGTTGATCGGCACCAGCGTGTCACGCAGCTCGTCGTCCGGCGCGTGCAGCGACAGCGCGAGCGTCACCGGCAGCCCCTCGTCGGCGAGCTTGCCGATCGCCGGCACCAGGCCCACCGTCGACACCGTGACGCCGCGCGCCGAGATGCCGAGCCCGTGCGGCGCCGGCTCCACCATGCGGCGCACCGCCCCGATCACCTGCTTGTAGTTGGCCAGCGGCTCGCCCATGCCCATGAACACGACGTTGCTGACCCGGCCGGGGCCACCCGGCACCTCCCCGGCCGCCAGCGCCCGCGCCCCCGCCACGACCTGCTCGACGATCTCGGCGGTCGACATGTTGCGGGTCAGCCCGGCCTGGCCGGTGGCGCAGAACGGGCAGTTCATGCCGCATCCGGCCTGCGACGAGACGCACATCGTGGCCCGGTCGGGGTAGCGCATGAGGACCGACTCCACCAGCGCCCCGTCGAACAGCTTCCACAGCGTCTTGCGGGTCGTGCCGCCGTCGGTGGCCAGCTCCTTGACCGGCGTGAGCAGCGACGGCAGCAGCGCCGACAGCTTGTCCCGCGAGGCCGCGGGCAGGTCGGTCATCGCGGCCACGTCCGTGGTGAGACGCTCGAAGTAGTGCCGCGAGAGCTGGTCGGCGCGGAACGCCTTCTCGCCCAGCTCGGTGACCGCGGCCCGGCGGTCCGCCATGGACAGGTCGGCCAGGTGCCGGGCGGGCTTCGCCCTGCGCGGCGCGACGAACGTGAGCTGACCTGGCTGCTGGGACACGGGACTGCCTTCTGCTAGAGGGGGTTACCGACCAGGGTAGTGAACGCTCGGCGCGCGGACGTCATTCCGGGCACCTTCCCCTGCGGAACTTCGGCCCCATGAGCACCTCCACGACAACGCCTCGCGTCTCCACGCGCGGCCGTTCCCCGGAGCCCCTCATCGCGATACCGCTCGCCCCCGGGTCCTCCGCCGATCTACAGTCATCTCGTGTGACTCCTCCGCTCCCTGAGGGGAGTGGCTTCTCGCTAAGCCGCTTCCGCAGCCTCACGAAGGGCAAGCCCTGCCCTCAAGATGTTGATCGCCGCGTTCACGTCGGCGTGCGCGGCATGCCCGCACCCCTGGCACCGGAACTCGGCTTGGGTGACGCGATTCTCCTTGGTGCAGCACCCGCATCGCGCGCAGGTACGGGAGGTGTTGTGGGGCGCGACTGCGATCAGCTCTCGACCGGCGCCTTCAGCCTGGTACGCAAGAATCGTCAGGAACACCCCCCAACCCGCGTCGAGAATCGAACGGTTGAGCCCGGACTTCTGCTCGACGTTGCGCCCGGGGGCTTCGACTGTGCCGGACGCCGAGCGGGTCATGTTGGTGATCCGCAGGTCCTCGTGTGCGATGAGGTCGTAGGCGCGGACCAACGCCAGCGCGGCCTTGTGCGCGCTGTCGAGGCGCTGACGCCGCACCTTGGCGTGCAGGGCGGCGACACGGGCCACAGCTTTGCCTCGCCGCTTGCTGCCTCGCTTCGTGCGGGCGAGGTTTCGCTGCGCGTTCGCGAGGCGGTCGGCGGTCGAGGCCAGGTGCCGTTGGTTGTCGATGTGGTCGCCGTCGCTGGTGGTCGCCAGCGAGACGACGCCCATGTCGATGCCGGCGACCGCGCCTGTCGTGGGCAGCGGCCCGGCGGGCACGTCGTCGCAGGAGAGCACGAGGAACCAGCATGCGCCTTCCCGTTTGACGCTGATCGTCTTGACGGTGCCGGACACACGCCGGTGCTGGTGGACCCGCACGTGCCCGATGCCGAGCAGGTAGACGCGCGGCCCCGGATCACGCCGTCGGGAGTCCCACGCCGCCCCGTTCTTGAGCGCAGGCCATTGCACGGTGTCGAACCGGCCCCGGCCCTTGAAACGCGGGTACCCGGCTTTGTGCCCAGCCTTCGCCCTGCGGAAGAACGCCGCGAACGCCCTGTCCAGACGGCGCAGGGTCTGCTGCTGGGAACCTGCCGACCAGCGGCCCTGACCGTGGGGGTCCGCCGTGCGGATCTCCTTCAGCTCCGCCGACTGGTCGCCGTAGCGGACGGTCACGCCGGCCTTGCCGTAGGCGGTGCGGCGGTGCTCCAACGCGGCGTTGTACAGCTCCCGGTGGTTCTCCAGGCACTGCGTGAGCGCGGCGGCCTGCTTGCTGGTGGGACGGAGCAGGAACTTGACCGACCTGCGCACGCCCACCTCCCCCGTTCTGTGACGAGAAGACCACGATATCGCCGGGCGCCGACGAATTCGGAAGGACATCTGTGATGCGCAGACCTGGCAGGTCAGGGCACGCTCGGGCCTTGGCGGCCCTCCCGCTCCCGATTCCCCCGACGGCTACAGCCGCCGGTCCCCTCGGGAGGTTCTGATGGCGATTTTCCGGTCGGCGTCTGGCGAGGGGCGGGCCGAGGTCGTCCTCACCGCCGGCAACCCGTACGGCAGCCGCACGCTCGTGATCGAGCGCGACGAGGACGCCTCGGTGGCCTACCTGTGCTCGCCCGGCGGCGCCGTGCACGGCGCCGTGTGGCTGGCCAACCACCGCCCTGCCCCGCCGGTGGTCGATCTGGCCCGCCTCAACTCCGGCCGTCCGCCGCTGATGCCGCGGCCCGGCACGACGCATCCCGCCGGTCGCGGCCCGCTCGGCCGGCTGTCGGTCCTGTGGTTCGAGGAGGGCGACGGCGTCGCGATCTACGAGGACGACGAACTGCTGGCCGTCATCCCGGGCTGGGCCGACATGAGCAGGGGCATGCCCGGCTACGCCCGGGACGCGGTGGGCGAGTCGCCGTTCGCCTGGGCGCTGTCCGAGGCGCTGGAGGGGCTGGCGCCGCGCATCTCCAACGCCCGCTCGTACTGGCTGTGGCGCCACGCGGAGGGGTCCTGGCCGTCGTTCCAGCAGTTCGCGATGAGCCACCTCGACCGGGTGCTGGGCCGCGCCGGCCGTTACTGGGACGCGAGCGGCGAGCGGCTGCCCACGGTCGGCATCACCGAGCGGCCGCCGCACGAGGAGCGGGAGTTCACCGTGCTGTCCACGGTCGGCATGAGCTGCCAGCGCATGCCCACGGTCGAGCAGTGGATCGACAAGCCCGGCGCGTACGCGCGGATCGAGCTGGCCGTGGCGACCCGCGACGACCCGCGGGAGGCGGCGCTGCTGCTGGTCTGGCTGGCGCAGTATCCCTGGCACTCGGTCACCTGGCTCGGCCACGGGCACACCGCCAAGTGGTACCACGAGCCGTCCACGTTCCCGCTGGGACCGCGCTACGCGGGGGTGCTCATGCTGGCCGACCCTCCGGACATGCCTGACATGTCGGGGTTCACCTTCGGGGGCGAGGCGGTGCGCTGGCTGTGGCTCACGCCCATCACGGCCGAGGAGCTAGAAGAACATCGCCATTAGCAGCCACACCGGCACCAGCGTGGTCACCAGCGAGTCGAGCCGGTCCATCAGCCCGCCGTGGCCCGGCAGGATCGTGCCGAGGTCCTTGATGCCGAGATCCCGCTTGATCATCGACTCGATCAGGTCGCCCACGGTCGCCAGCACCGCGGCCAGCGCGCCGATGATCGCCCCCTGCCACAGGTGGCCGTCGAACAGCCAGGTCACCAGCCACGCCCCGACCACGGTGCAGGCCACGACCGACCCGGCGAGCCCCTCCCAGGTCTTCTTCGGGCTGATCACGGTCAGCTGGTGCCGGCCGAACAGCACCCCGGCGACGTACCCGCCGATGTCGCTGGCCACGGTCACCGCGATGAACACGATCACCCGGTCGCGGCCGTCGCCCGGCGCCAGCAGGAGCGCCACGAAACCGGCCAGCAGCGGCGGGTAGACCAGCAGAAAGACCGAGCCCGTGGCGTCACGGACGTACCCGGCGGTGCGCCCGGCCGCGCCCTGGCCGCCCCCACCCTGGCCGGCCGCGCCCTCGCCGTCCCCGCCCGCGAACATCCGCCAGATCAGCATGACGAACACCGACACGACGAACACGCCGAGCAGCCACGCCGGCCCGCCCCAGTACGCCCCGGCCTGCATCGCGGCCATCGAGACCAGCACCGGCACGACCGGCACCCGGATGCCGCGGGAGGCGAACGCCCGCGTCATCTCGACCACGCCGACGCCCACCGCCGCCACGACCACGACCAGGAAGAGCTCCTTGATCGTGTAGAGGGACGCGATGACCAGCGCGCCCAGCCCCACGCCCACCGCGATCGCGGCGGGCAGGTTGCGGCCTGTACGGCTGCCGCCGCTGGGGCTGCCGCCAGCCGTACGTTCTTCCACAGAGACTCTCCATAAGCCACGGCCCCCGCCATCGGGCGAGGGCCGTGCGGCGGTCGCCGCTCAGACCTCGAGCAGCTCGGCTTCCTTGTGCTTGAGCAGCTCGTCGATCTTGGCGACGTGCTTCTGCGTCAGGTCGTCCAGCTCCTTCTCGGCGCGCCGGACCTCGTCCTCGCCCGCCTCGCCGTCCTTGATCATCTTGTCGAGGATCTCCTTGGCGGAGCGGCGGATGTTGCGCACCGACACCTTGGCGTGCTCGCCCTTGTTACGGGCCACCTTGATGTACTCCTTGCGGCGCTCCTCCGACAGCTCGGGGAACGTCACACGGATCACCTGGCCGTCGTTACCGGGGTTGACACCGAGGTCGGAGTCGCGGATCGCCTTCTCGATCGCGGCCATCGAGCCCTTGTCGTAGGGCTGGATGATGACCATGCGGGCCTCGGGCACGTGGAACGAGGCCAACTGCTGGATCGGGGTGGGCGAGCCGTAATACTCGGCACTGATCTTGTTGAACATCGAGGGGGTGACACGTCCCGTGCGGATGCCCGCGAAGTCCTCCTTCGCGACCGACACGGCCTTGTCCATCTTTTCCTCGGCTTCGAGGAGGGTTTCGTCGATCACAGCGGCTCCCTGTCTTCTAGCTGGCGGATCGGGCTCGCTCGCTCACTTGCCTGCGGGACTCACCAGCGTGCCGATTTTCTCACCGCGGACCGCTCGCAGGATGTTGCCCTCACCCATGAGATCGAAGACCACGATCGGCAGGTCGTTGTCCTTGCACAGGCTGATCGCGGTCGCGTCCATGACCTGCAGGTCGCGGATCAGCACCTCGCCGTAGTCGAGGTGGTCGAACCGCACCGCGTCGGGATTCTTGCGCGGGTCGGAGTCGTAGACGCCGTCGACCTGGGTGCCCTTGAGCAGCGCCTCGGCGCCGATCTCGAGGGCGCGCTGGGACGCGGCGGTGTCGGTGGAGAAGAACGGCGAGCCCAGCCCCGCCCCGAAGATCACCACGCGGCCCTTCTCCAGGTGCCTGATCGCCCGGCGAGGCAGGAACGGCTCGGCCACCTGCTGCATGGTGATGGCCGTCTGGACCCGCGTCTCGACGCCGCGGCGCTCCAGGAAGTCCTGCAGCGCCAGGCAGTTGATGACCGTGCCCAGCATGCCCATGTAGTCGGCGCGGGCCCGGTCGATGCCCTGCTCCGACAGGGCGGCCCCGCGGAACATGTTGCCACCGCCGACCACCACCGCGACCTGCACGCCCTCGCGCACGGCCTCGGCGATCGAGTCGGCCAGGTGGTCGACCACCAGCGGGTCGATCCCCAGCGGGTCGCCGCCGGCGAACGCCTCTCCGGACAGCTTCAGCATCACCCGCTTCCAGCGCAGCGGGCTCTGGGACGGACCGGGATGCGAGGAAGCCGCCGACGTGGCTGGCTCCTGATTGTCCTGCACGGCGGCGGCCTCCTTCTTAGGCGGTTCGGTGGGCTGAAGGTTCGCTCAAGCCTAAGCCTGACCGACCTTGAAACGGACGAACGAGAGCACCTCGACGCCGTTCTCCTCGGCGTACTTGCCGATGCTCTTCTTGTTGTCCTTGACGAACGCCTGCTGGAGCAGCGTGAAGTCCTTGTACCAGCCGTTCACGCGACCCTCGACGATCTTGCCGATGGCGGCCTCGGGCTTGCCCTCCTCGCGGGTCATCTCCTCGAAGAGCTTGCGCTCCTTCTCGACGACCTCGGCCGGGACGGTGGCGGCGCTCAGGTACTGCGGGGCCATCGCGGCGGCGTGCTGCGCGATGTCCTTGGCGACGTCGGCGTTCGGCTTGTCGAGCTGCACGAGCACGCCGACGGCCGGCGGCAGCGCCGGGTCGGTGCGGTGCATGTAGGCGCCGATGTAGCCGCCCTCCAGGACCGCGAAGCGGCGGATCTCGATCTTCTCGCCCAGCGCGGCGTTGGCGACGTCGAGGTGCTCCTTGACGGTCTTGCCGTCGAAGGACGACTCCAGCAGAGCCGCGACGTCGGCCGGCTTGGTGGCCAGGACGTGGTCGACGACCTGGGAGGCCAGCTCCTGGAAGCGCTCGCCCTTGGCGACGAAGTCGGTCTCGCAGTTCAGCTCGAGCAGCGCGGCGGCGGAGTCGCCGTCCTGCTTGAGGGCGACCAGGCCGTTGGAGGCGGTGCGCGCCTCGCGCTTGCCGACGTCCTTGGCGCCCTTCAGGCGCAGCAGCTCGATGGCGCGGTCGAAGTCGCCCTCGGCCTCCTCGAGCGCCTTCTTGCAGTCCATCATGCCGGCAGCGGTGATCTCGCGAAGCCGCTTGACGTCGGCCATGTTCACGGAAGCCATTGCTTTTTCCTCGTGGGATTTCGTCGTGGATCGGATGGGCGCCGGGTCCGGCTCCCACCCTGGGGTGGTACGGCCGGCGCGTGCCGTACGGAAGCTTGGCCTTGCTCGGTGTCTAACCCGAGCAGGTGGCCGCTAACCCGGGCGGCGGGCCCGGTTTCGCGACCTTGTGTGGAGCGGTCTTGTGCGGGGCGGTCCTGTGCCGAGCGACCTTGTGACCTTGTACCGAGCGGCCTTGCGCGGAGTGACCTTGTGCGGAGCGACCTTGTGCGGAGCGGCGGGCCTGTTCGGCCCTGCCGCCTGCCGTGTCCATCCCGCCTGGCCCGCCGCTCCGAAGCGCCCTGCCGGGCGATCCGGTCCGGCTGTCCGGCAGGCGCCCCTGGAGGCCGATCCGGCCGGTCCCGGCTGACGTTCGCCGGGAACCGGTCCGACCGTTCCGCAGGGGCTGCCCGGGACAGGTCCGACCGATCCGCAGGAGCTGCCCGGGGCAGGTCCGACCGATCCCCAGAGGCTGCCCCGGGACCGGTTGGGCCGTTCCGCGGGCGCCGCCTGGGACCGGGGTCGGTCCCGGGAGACGTCGGCGGGTGCCCACCTGAGGCGTCCTCGGTGAGGGCCAGCCGGCGGCGGCCCTCCCGGTGACGGCCTCCTCGGTGCCGGCCGACTGACGGCGGCCTTCCCGGTGACAGCGTCCTCGGTGCCGGCGCCCCGCGCGGCGAGGCCCTCGGTCCGGAGTTCCGGCGGCGACGCCGGAACGTCGCCGGAGAAACGCCACCCGAGCGGCTCCCCGTCGTCCGGGACATGCCACCCGTGCGGCTCCCTCTCGTCCGGGACACGCGGCCCGTTCGACTTCCCGTCGCCCGGGACGTGCCGTCCGGACGCCGTCCGGAGCGACTCTCCGTCACCCTGGCGCATCGCCTCGGTCGCCTCGTCTCGGTCGCCTCGATCGGGTCGTCTCCTGGGGACGCGGGAGGCGTTGCTCCTCCCGCGTACCGCTCCGAACACGCGCTCACCGGCGGCGCCGCCCCTGGCCCCTCACCCCGTCCGCCCCGTACAGGCGGCCGGGGTGCGGGCCAGGCGTGACCCGGTCGGTCAGGCCTGCGGCTGCTCGGTGCCGGCCTCGGCCTCGGTGGCCTCGGCCGGAGCGGCGTCCGCGGGAGCGGCGTCGGCCTCGGCCTCGGCCTCGGCCTCGGTCTCGGCGGGAGCCTCAGCGGCAGCGGCCTCAGCCGGAGCGGCCTCGGCGGGAGCGGCCTCGGCGGCGGTCTCGCCCGAGCCCTGCTCGATGAGCTCGCGCTCCCACTCGGCCAGCGGCTCGGCGGCGGCGGGCTTCTCGTCACCGCGGGCGGCGCCGGAGCGGGCCATCAGACCGGCGGCGACACCGTCGGCGACCACCCGGGTCAGCAGGCCGACGGCGCGGATCGCGTCGTCGTTGCCGGGGATCGGGTAGTCGACCTCGTCGGGGTCGCAGTTGGTGTCGAGGATCGCGACGACCGGGATGCCAAGCTTCTTGGCCTCGCTGATCGCGATGTGCTCCTTCTTGGTGTCGACGACCCACACGGCGCTGGGCACGCGGCCCATGTCGCGGATACCGCCGAGCGTGCGCTCCAGCTTGTCCTTCTCACGGCGGCGCATGAGGAGCTCCTTCTTGGTGAGCCCCGAGCCCGCGACGTTGTCGAAGTCGAGCTCCTCCAGCTCCTTCAGGCGCTGGAGCCTCTTGTGCACGGTGGAGAAGTTGGTGAGCATGCCACCCAGCCAGCGCTGGTTGACGTACGGCATGCCGACGCGCGCGGCCTGCTCGGAGATGGCCTCCTGAGCCTGCTTCTTCGTGCCGATGAACAGGATCGTGCCGCCGTGGGCGACGGTCTCCTTGACGAAGTCGTACGCGCGGTCGATGTAGGACAGCGACTTCTGCAGGTCGATGATGTAGATGCCGTTGCGCTCGGTGAAGATGAAGCGCTTCATCTTCGGGTTCCAGCGGCGAGTCTGGTGACCGAAGTGAACGCCGCTTTCGAGCAGCTGTCGCATGGTGACGACGGGGGCCATCTGCTGGTCCTCCAGGTAAGGGCGCCCGCGGGCAGGCGCGGTTCTCGGTTGTGACGCGGCAGCCGAACGGCCACCGCCCTGATGCCCCGAACCGCGCCAGCCGGGCCTGGGCCCGGACCGATGGTGCGATCCGTGACGGGGCATGCGAAGTCGGCCTGTGGTGACAGGCCACCGGAAAGTCTACCTTGGACGCCACCCCGGCCTGACCGCTCACGGCCAACCGCCGCGCCTCGGGTCATCCCGCGCCGTGGTCCTCCGTGGGCAGGCCCGGCGCGGGCCTGCGCACATGGGGGAAGAGGTTGACCTGCGCCTCCGCGACCCGGGCCCCGGGCGGGGCGGCGTCGGGCGACCGGTGGCGGGCCATGTACGGCTGCAGGAGTTTCTCGATCTCCTGGGCGAGCAGGGCCAGCTCCGCGGCGTCGACCCGGAGGATGGTCCGGCCGAAGTGGGTGGCCTCGCGCCACTCCACGGGCTCCTGGTCGTAGTGGGCCAGCGCCCGCCGCGCCTCCTCGTCCGCTTCCCTGCGGAACGCCTGGATGAGCAGGTCCTTGGCCTCTCGCACCTCGGGCTGGTCGTCGGGGAGCCGCCCGACGGCGAAGGTCTTGTCCGCCGCCTTCCACAGGCGTTCCCTGCCGTCCCCGCGAGGCGGAGCGTCCTCGACGAACCCGTACTTCGCCAGCATGCGCAGGTGGTAGCTCGCCGCGCTCGGCGTGATGCCCGCCCCCTCGGCGACGTCGGTGGCCGTGACGCTGCCCCCGGCGCCGAGCCGGCTGAGGATCGCCAGCCGCGCGGGGTGGGCCAGAGCCCGCATCGCCTTCGGGTCGCTGAGGCTCTCCTTCTCCCGCGTCATGCGCCCAAGGTACCCGGATCGAGACGTGAAGCATTGCCTTCACAACTCTGAAGGATTACTTTCACATTCTATGAAGCGTTCCCTTCACACCTCGCCCGCCGGGACGCCCCTCCGGAGGCAGCGCGACTACCGCTTGCTGTGGTGCGCCCGGACCGTCTCGATCACCGGCTCGGAAGTGTCGAAGCTGGCCATCCCCCTCACGGCGGTCACACTCCTCACGGCCTCGCCCGCCGAGATGGGACTCCTCGCCGCCGCCGCCTCGGTGCCCGCCCTGGTGTTCGGCCTCCAGTCCGGCGCGATCGCCGACCGGCTCACCCGGCACCGGCCGGCCATGATCGCCTGCGAGGTGGTGTCCGCCCTGGCGGCGGCGACCATTCCGCTGGCCTGGTTGCTGGGGGTGCTGAACATGCCGTGGCTGATCACCGTCGCGCTCGTCGTGGGCACGGCCGCGGTGATGTTCAGAGCCGTGAACTTCCCCCACCTGGCCGTCATCGTCCCCCCCGACCAGCGCACCGAGGCGATGGCCGGGCTGCAGGCGTCCTACTCCGTCGCCACGGTCGCCGGGCCCGGCCTCGCGGGCCTGCTCGTGCAGTTCCTCACGGCCCCGCTCGCCGTACTGGCCGAGGCCGTGTCGTTCCTGACGTCCGCGCTGCTGCTGCGCTCCATCCGCACCCCGGACCGCCACGAACCCGCCCGGTCACGGGGAATGTGGCACGACGTGGTCGAAGGGCTCCGTGTCAGCGCCACCAACCCGGTGCTGCGCGCGCTGCTCGGCGCCGGTGTCACGATCAACTTCTTCGCGATGACGTACGTCGCGGTGCACATGCTGTACATGGTCAACACCCTGGGCATCCCCAAGGGGCTCATCGGGGTCCTGATCGCGTGCAGCGGTCTCGGAGGCCTGCTCGGCGCCTGGGTCACGACCCGCGCCGCCGGCCGCTTCGGCGAGAACCGCGTGCTGCTGGTGTCCGTGCTGTTCTTCCCGCTGGAGATCCTGGTCGTCGGCCTGCTGGACGGCCCGCTCTGGTGGAAGGTGGGAGTGCTCGCCGTGACGGGGACGGTCACCGGCGGCATCGTGGTCGCGTTCTCCACCTGCATGGGCGCCCTCACGCTCCGGGAGACCGCGCCCGAGCTGCGGGGCCGCGTCAACTCCACGATGACCTTCGCGGCGCAGGGGGTCATGGCGCTCGGCGGCCTGGCGGGCGGCCTCCTGGCGGAGTGGGTCGGCCTTCGCACCGTGATCCTCCTCTCGGCCGCGGGCATCGCGTTCAGCACCCTGTGGATCTGGGCCTCTCCCCTGCGCCCGCGCCGCGCCACACGTCACGAGTCGCCCTCACCCGAACGACTTCCCTGAACGGGACCCGCTTCGACCTTTTCCCTGAACAGGACCCCACTTGACCGCTTCGTCTGTGGACAACGCTCACCCGTCCACAGAACCGCGTTCGCCTGCCCGGACGAGACCGCGTCCCGGCCAGACTCCCCGGCATGCCGACGCCCCGCCTCCCCCTACGCACGTCCCGCCGGATCCGCTGTCGGGCGCCCCTGACGCTGATCCTGCTCACCGTCGTGGTCCTCGTCCCGCTGCTGCCGGCGTCGCCCGCGACGGCGGACCCCGCCGTGTGGCGCTGGCCCGTGGAGGGCCGGGTGAGGATCGCGCGCCCGTTCGCCCCGCCCCTCGAACGCTGGCTGGCCGGGCATCGCGGCATCGACCTCGCCGCTCCGCCCGGGACGCCGGTCCTCGCCGCCGGCGCCGGCACCGTGCGTTACGCCGGCCGGCTCGCGGGCCGGGGCGTGGTGTCCATCGAGCATCCCGGCGGCCTGCGCACCACGTACCTCCCGGTCGCCCTCTCGGTGCGGCGCGGCCAGCGCGTCTCGCCAGGAGACCGGCTGGGAACGCTGGAGGAGCCGACAGGCCACTGCGAGGGGTCGTGTCTGCACTGGGGCCTCCTGCGACCGCCTCGCTACCTGGATCCCCTTCTCCTGCTGGGACGGGCCCGCATCCGCCTGCTCCCGTTCTGGACCCCGGAACCCGAACCGGGACCGCTGTACGGCCCACCTTCCGTGCCCAGCGGAGAGTCGCTCGCGTCACTGGGCGTGGAACCGGAGGGCACGCCCAGTGACCCGCTCATCACCATGGCTCCCGCATCTCCACCAGCGGCGTCCCCATGGACGACGACCACACACCCGACGACACCGCCGGCACTTCCTGAGCCGCCGTCAGTTCGTGAGACCCACGGCATCGTTCCCCCGGGGTACGGCGCCCAGGCAGCCCAGCACCCCACCACGCCGACAATGGGCTCCCGCCGGGCGGCACCTAACCCGGGAGTCATGGCGAACGCGGAACCCGTACTGCACGGTTGGGCGGACGACCACACCCACCCCCAAGGCCACCATGGGACCCCAGGCAGGGGCCTGCTGCTGCAAAGCCACGGCATCGCCCCGGGCGGCGCTCCGAGGCAGGTGCGGGACCGCGCTGTGGAACGAGACCACGACCCGGGACGAGACGACGATGAGATACGAAGCCACGATTCGGCACGTGGCCTCAATGTGGACCGGAGCCTGGATGTGACGCGAGGCCTCAACGTGAAGCCGAGCCTGGATGCGGCGCAAGGCCTCAGCGCGAAGCCGAGCCTCGCTGCGGCGCAGGGCCTCAATGTGGAGCGGAGCGACGCCGACGCCGCCGTCAGACCTGGCAACCCAACGAGCGACACATGGACGCTCCCGCTTGAGCATCCAAGCCTTCTCCTCGCGGCGCTGACGAGCCCTCCAAGCCCTCCAAGCCCTCCACCATGCGCATCACCAAGCGCGACGCCCAGGACGCCAAGCTCGGCATCCAGCGTGTGGTCGCTACGGTTCCCCCACGGCCCCGCCGCGGCACCCGCCGCAGGTGCCCTGGGCACGGCCACCCTCCTGGCCGGCCTCCTCCTGGTCGTACTGCTGCGCCACCGGAAGCCGCACACCCGCCGGGTCAAGCCGAAGCCGAGGTCTCGGACGGTAAGAGGCGCCCACCGAAAGCATCCGCGCCCACCAGGGAACGGCCCGGAGGAGAGAGGGAACCCGGCTTCTCAGCGCGCCGCCCCCTGGCCAACAGCGAACCCCCCGACCGCATAGCCGCGAATACGCACCACCCCGCCGAGCGCTCCCCTCTCACTCGTGCCACCACCCGGCACGGCGCTTCCGCCACCCGGCACAGCGGCCTCAACTTCGCCGGGACCGGCGTCGAAGTCGACGCACGGACTGCCAGACGATCGCCAGCACGATGACGAGCGGCATCCCCGCGAACGGCACGTGCAGCCACAGCGGCGTCCCCGCCGGACCAGACGGCTTCGGCGGCAGATAGATGATCGACCAGACGTCGTTGCTGGTCGCGAGCGACATGAAGTACACGGTCAAGTCGGCGAACGCCGCGTCGAAGATTCGCCCGGAGACCCAGGACGCGTATCCGGCAAGCAAGATTATCGCTGCGACCCGCTTGCGCAGGGAGCGGCGGCTGTTGCTCACGTCACCGACTCGCGCTTCCTGGCAGCGGAAAACCGGGGTTGGCGAGCGACGCATCCTGGGGAAACGCGCCGCTGGGTGATATCCCGGCCGCCACCGCCGGACTCATCCCCGATCGTCCCGATCCGTCACCGGTTCACCCAAGCCCTCAAACCCCATACGCGCATGCCCAGCCCCAACGTGCAGCGCGCCAAAGGACAGGCCCCCTCCGGTTTGCAGGTCTCCCCAGATATCTCGGTCCAACAGCCCTAGCCCAGAAGCGGATGCGGAGGCGCAGATCACGAAAGGGTGCGACCGCGAGAGGAGAGCCCGAGGGGGCAGAAGCCCGCGCAGAGCAGCGCGGCAAGAACCAAGGCGTCGAGCAGGACCGGCGACACGCCTCCCCAATCCGAGCAGAATCGGCGACACGCCTCCCCAGCCAAAGCAGGGCCGGCGCCACGGCTTTCCAGAGCGAGCCGGCACGGCCAGGGGGTCAGGCGCGGGGATGGGCCTGCCGATATGCCGCGCGCAGCCGGTCGATCGAGACGTGGGTGTAGATCTGGGTGGTGTTGAGCGAGGCGTGCCCGAGCAACTCCTGAACGCTGCGCAGGTCGGCGCCTCCCTCCAGCAGGTGGGTCGCCGCGCTGTGCCTCAGGCCGTGCGGGCTGAGGTCGGGCGAGCCCTCAACGGTTCTCAACCGCCCGTGTACGGCTCGGCGCACGGTGCCGGGGTCGATCCGGCCGCCTCGTATCCCCAGGAACAACGCCGGGCCCGAGTGCGGGCGGATCCACAGGGGACGGCCGTGTACACACCAGCGATCCAGCGCCCGCAGAGCAGGACCACCGAAAGGCACCGAACGCTCCTTCCGTCCCTTCCCGAGCACGCGGATGACGTTGCGGTCGCGGTCGACGTCGTCCACGTCCAGCGCGCACAGCTCGCTCACCCGTACGCCGGTCGCGTACAGCAGCTCCAGGATCGCCTGGTCTCGAAGCTCCTTGGGGTCGCCGGTCGTGGGCAGGTCGAGGGCGGCTCTCGCCTGGCCCTGGTCGAGTACGGCGGGCAAGGTGCGTGGCGCCTTGGCGCTGCCCAGCAACAGACCCGGATCGTCCGGCAGCCAGCCGCGGCGATGGCAGTGGGCCGTGAACGTGCGGGCACATGCGGTGCGCCGCGCGAGCGTCGCGCGTGCCTTCCCCTCCGTGTGCTGCCCGGCCAGCCACTCCCGCAGCGTGGCGATGTCGAGCCGCTCCAGCCGGCCGTCGATGTGCGCCATCAGCGAAGCGACGTCCGACAGGTAGGCCCTGACCGTGTGCGGAGAGAGGTCTCGCTCAAGGCGCAGATACCTGTCGAACCCATGGATCACCTGCTCCATGTTCGCTTCCTGACTCATGTCACCCCCAGGCAACAACTGCCCCATGGTTCGCCTTAGTACCCATCATCGCCCGCTGCTGCCCGCTATGAGTCATTACTCACTCGGCGGGCGGAGAGAAGCTCCGCCTCAGAAGCCGGATATCAGCCATGCCGAGAGCCGCTCCAGGCCTCTTCGAGCGCACTCATGTCAGTCAATCCGGGAGCCACCTGGTCTTCCTCGTCGGCGCGTGGCCGTCGCTCGCCTGCCCTCCGGCTAGGAGCTCGGCATGCAGGGGTCCTGATAGCCGTTGCCGCACATCCAGCCGAACATCCATACATCCATGCAACGGATACTGCTCCGATCCTGGGGGTGACAGGTGCCGTCGTCGCTCTTCGTCGTTCATGGTCGCGCCGGTTTGCGTTCGAGCGCGCTCAAAGCCGTAGCGTCGCCGCCATGACGACACAGACCTGGATCATCACCGGCGCGTCCCGCGGTTTCGGGCGCGCATTGGCGGAGTCGGCGCTCGCGGCGGGTGATCACGTGGTGGCGGCGGTGCGCCGGCCCGAGAGCGTGGCCGACCTGGAGGCGAAGTACCCGGACACCTGCATGATCGCGAAGTTCGACGTCCGCGACATCGCCGCGGCCACGGACCTCGTGCGCGACACCCTCGACCGTTTCGGTCAGCTCGACGTCCTCGTCAACAACGCGGGCCGGGCCGTGGTGGGAGCGGTCGAGGAGGTCAGCGACACGCAACTGCGCGAGCTGATGGACCTGCACCTGTTCGGCCCTGCCGCGCTCGTCCGCGCGGCGCTGCCCGCGATGCGCGCGCGGCGCACCGGGACGATCGTGCAGATGAGCAGCCAGGGCGGGCGGATGTCGTTCCCCGGCGTGTCGACTTACTCCGCGTCGAAGTTCGCCCTCGAAGGCTGGTCGGAGTCCCTGGCTGGGGAGGTCGCGCCGTTCGGGATCCGCGTGATGATCGTCGAACCCAGCCGATTCCGGACCGACTTCAACGGGGCCGATGTCCTGGAGTTCGCTGAGGCGTCCGAGACCTACGGTGACCTGCTCGCCGCCGTCCGCGCGGACATGGCCGGGGCCGACGGCCTTCAAGAGGGTGACCCGGCACGGGCGGCCGAGATCATCGTGTCACTCGCGCACAGTGACGAGGTGCCGCTGCGGCTGCCGCTCGGACGCGAGGCGGTCGAGCGCATCTCGGGTGTGTACCGCCGCGGGCTGGACGAGGTCGAACGGTGGGCCGAGACCGCCCGCAGCGCCGACTTCGAGGGCGTCGCAGCCTCGGTACGGCCGATCTAGGCTGGCTGTCATGGCCACCGACGATCTGATGACCAGGGCGCTCGAAACGCTCGGGGACGATGAGCCGCTGTCGGTCGAGGCGATCCACCGCCTCACCGGCCCGGCCGACGTACCCGAGCCGATGATGATCGCTGAAGTCGCCGACCTCCTCGACATCTCGCCGCACACGCTGCGTTACTACGAGCGGGCCGGGCTGGTCGAGGTGGCCCGCGACAGCCACGGTCATCGCGTCTACGACGCTGAAGCGGTGCGGCGCCTGGTCTTCCTCACCAGGATGCGGCTGTCCGGCATGCCGATGCGCGACCTGCAGCATTACATCTCGCTCGTCGACGCCGGGGAGGACACGGTGCCCGAGCGGCTCGACATGCTGCTAGAACATCGCGACACCATCCGCCGCCGGATCCGTGAGCTGACCCTTTCCCTCACGGCGACCGAGTACAAGATCGCCACCTACGGAGGCTCCACCGGACCAGACGTTCCGACCCTCAACACCACCACCGGACCAAGCGCCCCAGCCCTCGACACCGCTACCGAGCCGAATGTCCCGATCCTCAACACCACCATCGGATCAAGCGCCCCAGCCCACGACACCGCTACCGAGCCGGACGTCCCGACCCTCAACACCACCACCAAACCGAGCGCCCCAGCCCACGACACCGCTACCAAGCCGGACGTCCCGACCCTCAACACAGCCACAGAGCCGGACGTTCCGACCCTCAACACAGCCACAGAGCCGGACGTTCCGGCCGTCAACACCACCACCGATATCGACCGCGTACCTGGCACCGACCGCACGCCGTTGCCGTACAAGCCGCTGCCGGACGAGCTGCTGCCCCACGGGCCGCTGCGACGGTCACCACCGGCAGGGTGAGGGGCCCTACGCCCGCCCGAATGCGAGAGCCCGCCGCCCGTAGATCTTCGGCGGACCGCTGCCGGCCTGAGACAGTCGTCCTCGCTCTGCCCGGGCTCCACCTGGACCTGGGGGTCGCCGACGGCATGGGCGGCGGCTGTCGAGGGAGACTCGAGACTGCCACCACATCGGGCAGCAGGGCCTTCAGTCACGTATGGGCGATAGTTCACCGATCAGGCAGTCCAGCAAGCACTCCTGTCTCCGGTGGCTCGATGAAGGCGTCCGCGCCTGAGGAGTCGACCGGGTCAGGGAGCACGGCGTCCGTTTTGCGGTACGAGGCTGATGCCGGGCGGCGGAGGCGCCAGCCTTTCTCCACGCGTTCGACGTAACCGGCGGCTGCCAGGCCGCCGAGGGCGCTCAGCGTTGCGTCCAGCGACACGCCGGCGGACAGCGCGATGGAGGCCGGTCCGGTCCCGCCTCTGGAGGGGACGGCGTCCAGCACCTTGCGTGTGACCTCGTTCAAGGCGTCCCGAGGAACCGCCGGGCCCCGGGCACACGGTGCGAGGTCACCGCCGATCGTGCCCACCAGCTCGATCATCTCCTCAGGTGTGGTGACGCAGGTCGCCTTACGCTCGCGGAGAAGCCGATGGCATCCGGCGGACATCATGGATGTGATCGGTCCTGGCACGGCGGCGAGGTGGCGGTTCAGGACAAGGGCGTGGGCGGCGGTGTTGAGGGCCCCGCTGCGCAACGCCGCCTCCACGACCACGGTGCCCCGGGACAGCGCGGCGATGAGGCGGTTGCGGATCAGGAACCGGGCGCGTGTGGGGTGCACGCCAGGCGGGCACTCGCTGACGATGACCCCCTGCTCTCGGGCAGCGGCGAACAGCTCGTGGTGCCCGCGCGGGTAGGAGACGTCAACGCCGCAGGCCAACACCACGACCGTCGGGGTGTCCGACGCCAGCACCCCTCGATGGGCCGCGCCGTCCACGCCGTAGGCGCCGCCGGAGACCACGGTCCAGCCGTCCTCCCCGAGGCCGAGCCCGAACTCCGCGGCCACGTGCAGCCCGTACGGGGTAGCCGACCGGGCTCCGACGACGGCCACGGATCGCAGGCACGAGAACCGGAGGTCGACCGGGCCGTGCAGCCACAGGCCGAGCGGGCGAGTGGCGCCTAGCTGGTCGAGCTGCGTGGGCCATTCCGGGCTGCCAGGCACGATCAGCCGGGCTCCGAGCCGCTCACCGGTCGCCAGGTCGGCCACCGCGTCCGCCGCCGCCAGGCGGACGTGCCAGGTGCTCAGCCGCTGATCGAGCTTGGCGGGGCGCTGTTGCTTCGCCTCCTGCGTCACGAAGTCAGGGGGGAGCGTTCGTTCGCGGATCGCCTCGACGGCCGCGGGCGCGCCGGAATGGGCCACGAGGCGGCCCATCGTCGCGTCGCCCGCATCGGCGACACGCATGAGCGCGGCCCTGGCCATGAGTTCAGCACTGTTCATGGTCGTGGGTGTGGCTTCCGGTCCGGTTCTTCTCTGTTCGTGGACCTCTGTTCTGTTCGTGAGCTTCTGTTCTGCGCTTCCCCTTCCCGGTTCTCCGTTCCTCGCTTCGTGGCATAGATGACCATCGGGGCATGGGCGGTCATCGAGGCGGTGGCTATCAGGGCCTGGGCGGTCGGGGCGTGGGCTGTCTTCGGGGTCTGGGCGGTCGGGGCGTGGGCTGTCTTCGGGGTCTGGGCGGTCGGGGCGTGGGCTGTCTTCGGGGTCTGGGCGGTCTTCGGGGTGTGGGTCATGAGTTCAGTCCCATCCAGAGGGCCAGGGCCGTGCCGGTTTCGTCTGAGCCCGGCCGGGGTTTACCGGCGAGGTCGGCGAGGGTCCAGGCGACCCGGACGACGCGGTCGAGGCCTCGGGCGCTGAGCGTGCCGGAGTCGAGGCAGGACGAGACCTGCTTCATCGCCTCGTCACTGGGGCGGTAGTCGGCGTGCAACGCTGAGGACGGGATCTCGGCGTTCGTGCGCCACGGGGTGCCGGACAGGCGTTCGGCCGCGCACTCTCGGGCGGCGAGGACGCGGGCCGCCACCGTCTTGCTCGACTCCACGAACTGTCGGTCGGCCATCAGCTCGCGCCGCGACGAACGCGCCACGGTGACCTTCATGTCGATCCGGTCGATGAGCGGGCCGGAGAGGCGACCTAGGTAACGGCGCCTGACCGTGGGGGTGCACGTGCAACTGTCGCCCTTGTCCTGGGGCTGGGCGCAGGGGCAAGGGTTGGCGGCCATGACCAGGATGAACCGCGCCGGGAAGGTGACCGCCCCGGCCGACCGGGACACCGTCACCTGGCCCGATTCCAGGGGCTGGCGCAGGGCGTCGAGCACATGGCGCGGGAACTCCGGGGCCTCGTCCATGAACAGCACCCCCCGGTGGGCCAGGGAGACGGCTCCCGGGCGCACGATGGTGCTGCCTCCGCCCACGATCGCGGCCGACGTGGCCGTGTGGTGTGGGCTCACGAACGGCGGCCTGTTGATCATGGGACTGCTGGGCGGTAGCACACCGGCGACGGAATGGATGGCCGTCACCTCCAGCGCGTGGTCGAGCTCCAGGTCCGGCAGAAGGGTCGGCAGGCGTTCGGCCAGCAGTGTCTTGCCTGTGCCCGGCGGGCCGAGCATCCAAAGGTTGTGGCCTCCGGCCGCGCAGACCTCCAGGGCCCGACGGGCGACGGGCTGGCCGACCACGTCCGACAGGTCCATGGCCGGGGCGATCGTGGGCGGCGTCACGTTCGTCAGGTCGAACGGAAGAGGTTCCGGCGGGTCGTCGCCCTTGCGCAGCCACTCCACGAGCTGTCGCAGGTTGGACACCGGCATCATCCTGACGTCGGGCACCAGGGCGGCCTCCGCCGCGTTGGCCGCCGGGATCACGACGGTGACCTCGCCATGCTTCGCGGCGCCCAGAACGGAGGGCAGCACACCACGTACGGGCCTGAGCCGACCGTCGAGGCCGAGCTCACCCAGGAAGAACGGCTCGGCGATGCGCTCGGCCGGTATCACACCCGCGGCACCGAGGATCGCGACGGCGATGGCCAGATCGAACTGGCTGCCCCGCTTCGGAAGGCTGGCCGGGAACAGGCTCACCGTGATGCGAGCGTCCGGCCACGGATAATGACTGTTGACCATGGCGGAACGGACCCGCTCCCGGGCCTCGCTCAGCGCCGTGTCGGGCAGGCCGATCAGGTGGATTCCGGCCAGACCGTTGCCCACGTCGGCCTCCACCTCGACGCTGCGGCCGGTCACACCGACGAGCGCCACGCTGCGGGTCCTTGCCACTGCCACTCAGATCGCCCCCCGGACGTGGCGAAGGGAATAGTCGCCGGCGAAGCGCTCCAGCGCGACCACGTCTACCCGCACCGTCTGGAACGTGCGCGGCTGGCCGGTCAGCCATTGGGCGGCCAGCATGCGCAGCCGGCTCAGCTTGGCCGGGCGTACGGACTCCAGAGCGGTGCCGTGGGAGCGGCTCGATCGGGTCTTCACCTCGACCACCACCAGGGCGGGGCCGTCTTCGGCGATGATGTCGATCTCGCCGTGGCGGCAGCGCCAGTTGCGGTCAAGGATCTTCATTCCCTCGGACGTGAGGTAGTCGACGGCGAGTTGCTCGCCGTGCCGGGCGAGCTGCTGTCTTGCGAGCCCACGAGTTGCCGGCCGACGAGTCGCCGGCTGGTGTGTCGCGGGTTCGTGTGTCCGGGGTTCACGTGTCAGGGGTTCGTGTGTCGCAGGTCCCTGCGTTAGGGGTTGGTGTGTCACGGGTCCCCGCGTAACGGCGTCCTGGATCACGCGTCCACGCCTCACGGGGCCCTGCGTCACGGGTCCCTGCGGCACGGGTCCAGGCCTCGCAAGGGCACGCGTCGCAGGGTCGTGTGTTGCAGGGCTGTGCGGTGCATGGTTGTGCGTCGTAGGTTCGGGTCCCGCGGGTTCGTGCTGGGTGAGCTTTCCGGGCTCGCGCCCGCTGGGCCCCTGTCTTCCGGGGTCTTGGCTCCCGGGCTCTCGCGTTCCGGGCTTGTTCATCATGGCCATGTGGCAGCACCTCCGGGCACCGACTTTCGTGGATGCGGAGGGCCGACTTGAGTGGCGAACGGGGTTCTGGGGATGAGGGGGTTCGGGAGTGGCCGGTTGTGGATAACGGGGCTTCCCGCGGGACGCGCCGGTAGGTACTGCACACCTGCCAGACCCATGCATGCGGGCTTAGAGAGCTGGGGTGTCCTGCGGGCGTAGGGGGCGGGGAGTCAATGCGGACGTAGGGAGCTGAGGTGTCCTGCGGAGGAGCTGAGGTGTCCGTGCGGGCGGGCGTAGGTGCTGGGGTGTCCTGCGGGCGTCGTGGGCTCGATGTCCGCGGGCGTGGAGGGCGCGGCGATACCGGCGGACGTAGGAGATGCGAGGCCTGCGGGCGTAGGGGGGTGCGGCGGCCTGCGGGCGTAGGGGCGGTGTCCGTTCGGGCGAACGGGGCTGGTGCCGGTGCAGGAGTAGGAGGTGTGGTGTGCGGGCGGACGAGGTGGGACGTGCGTGCGGACATAAGGGGTGGAAGGTCCGTGCGGGCGTACGGGGTGGGATGGCGGACGCGACCGGAGAAGCAGCGCGACGCACCACGCGGCAAGCTCCTCCGCGCACCCCCCACAACGCGAAAGGGGCGCCCCACGGGACGCCCCTCAAGTCACCGGCCCGCCGCCCCCTCCCCCATCCCGCAGGGGCCGCGTGCCGGTACTGCGGTCAGCGGGAGAAGCCCTCCTTCGGCATCTCCAGGTCGGCCTTGGCGAGTTCCTCGACGTTGACGTCCTTGAACGTGACTACGCGGACGTTCTTCACGAACCGCGCGGGCCGGTACATGTCCCACACCCACGCGTCCTGCATCTTCACATCGAAGAAGACATCTCCGTTCTCCGCCGTGCGGACGTCGAGGTCGACTGAGTTGGTCAGGTAGAAGCGCCGCTCCGTCTCCACGACGTAGGTGAACAACCCGACGACATCGCGGTATTCGCGGTAAAGCTGCAGCTCCATCTCGGTTTCGTACTTCTCGAGATCTTCTGCGCTCATCGCGGTCCTCCTGTCGTACCGGTCCCCCGGCGTGCCCTGTCAGGCAACCCCGGCCCCCATTTCATTCTCGCCCATCTCCCTGGCCACCGTGACGAACGAGTATCGGTGGTGCGAGCACGGGCCGTGCGTCTCCAGCGCCCTGCGGTGGCCGGGCGTGACATAGCCCTTGTGGTCGGCGAACCCGTACACCGGGAACTCGCCGTCCAGTTCCACCATCATCCGGTCTCTGGTCACCTTGGCCACGATCGACGCGGCCGCCACGCAGGCGGCCACCTGGTCCCCCTTCCACACGGCCAGCGACGGCGCCGGCAGCCCCGGAACGGGGAAGCCGTCGGTCAGGATGTACTCCGGGTCACAGGTCAACCGCGCGACGGCGCGCCGCATTCCGGAGACGTTGCTCCGGTGCAGCCCGCGCGCGTCGATCTCGGCGGGCGGGATGACGACCACGCCCACGTGGGCGACCTCGACGATGCGCTCGTAGAGCCGTTCGCGTACGGCCGGCGACAGCAGCTTGGAGTCGCCGAGCCCGTCGATCTGTTTGCGCAGGACGACCGCGGCGACGACCAGCGGTCCGGCGCAGGCTCCCCGGCCTGCCTCGTCGGCCCCGGCGATCGGGGTCAGGCCGCGGCGCGCGAGCGCCCTCTCGTAGGCGTACAGTCCGGAGTCGCGCCGGACGACGCTGGGCCGGGGGCGGAACGCAACTGTCATGACAAGAGGCAGCGTACGCCCCAATGGCCGCGAACCGCGACCGAAACCCCAGCCCTACTTGACCTTGTCGAAGGTCTCGGGCTTGGTGAAGATCAGCCCGCGGTTCAGCGGCCAGTAGCGGAGCACCGCCTTGCCGATGACCGCGTCCTCCGAGATGAACCCGCCTCCCGGCTCCTCGACGTGGGCGCGCGAGTCACGCGAGTTGCTGCGGTGGTCGCCCATCAGCCAGAGCTTGCCCTGCGGCACCGTGTACTCGAACTTGTTCTTGGAGGGGTAGTCGCCAGGGTAGAGGTAGGACGCCTCGTCCAGCGGCGTGCCGTTGACCGTGACGCGCCTCTTGGAGTCGCAGCAGGCCACCTTGTCGCCGCCGACGCCGATGACCCGCTTGATGGTGTCCTCGTTGCCGTCGGCGTCCCAGCCCTTGAAGACGACGATGTCGCCCCGCTCGGGCTTGCCGGCGAGCTTGTTGACGAAGACGCGGTCGTTGATCAGCAGGGTGTTCTCCATCGACCCGGACGGGATGTAGAACGACCCGATCACGAACTGCTGGAGCACCAGGGCGATGCCGACACCGAGGATCAGCAGGAGGACGGTCTCCCGGAAGCCGCCGCCCTTCTTCTTGGGCTTCTCACGCCCGGCGTCCGGCTTCTTGATGCCGACCATCAGCGTCTCCAGGGGTGTTCGGCACCGTCCGTGCGGCGCGGACGACGCAGCCGGGGGCCGCCGGGCAGCCACCGCCGGCGGATCAGGACCAGGGGTACGGCCAGCGCGAATCCGGCGGCCAGCGGAACGGAGTCGCCCAGCGGGACGGGGTCGCCCAGCGCCCGCAGGGCGGGCTGGGAGAAGGTGGCGGGGATGTCGAGCGTGCCGGCGCGGGAGAACGGCCACACGATGACGAACGCCCGTCCGATGACCTGACCCACGGGGATGGAGCCGCCGCCCGGGTCGCCCGTGTGGGCCCGGGAGTCCAGCGAGACGTTCCGGTGGTCGCCCATCACCCACAGGCGCCCCTCGGGCACCTTGATGTCGAATGTGCGTTCGGAGGGCAGGTTGCCGGGATACAGGTAGCTGCCTTCGTCGATCGCCACGCCGTTGACCGTGATGCGGTTCTGGGCGTCACAGCACTTGACGTGGTCGCCGCCGACGCCGATGACCCGCTTGATGTAGTCCTTCTCGCCGGGCACCACGCCGAAGGCGGTGCCGACCCAGCGGAAGAAGGCGGCGACCGGGTTGGACGGCTCCTCCATCTCGAACTCGCCGTCCCAGGAGTCGACGCCGGAGAAGACCACCACGTCGCCGCGCTCGATGTCGCGCGTGTGGTAGACGAGCTTGTTGACCAGGACCCGGTCGTTCTTGAGGAGGGTGTTCTCCATCGACTCGGACGGGATGTAGAAGGCCTGGACCACGAACGTCTTGATGATCAGGGCCAGGACCAGCGCCACGACGACGAGGACGGGCAGTTCCTTCCAGAAGGAACCTTTCTTGTCCTTTTTGTCGTCTTTCGCTGGCTTCTGCGTCTCTTCCGCGACCACGTCCACCTCGTCCTCGACAGGGCGGCGCGACGCGCCGTGCTCCTGGCTCTCGCTAGTCATCGCTGACGAGCCTAGATGATGCACCGGCTCGACAAGCCTCGACCGAGGCTACACCCGCGCCCGAGTCGCTCCGTATAAAGGAAACGCCCCGGTAAAGCCAAATGGCCCGCGCAGAACGCGGGCCACGGGCTGAACCAAGGGTCACTTGGCGGGGGTCGCCTCACGCTTCTCGCGGATGCGGGCGGCCTTGCCGCGAAGGTCACGCATGTAGTAAAGCTTCGCCCGGCGGACGTCACCGCGGGTCACGAGCACGATCTTCTCGATGATCGGGCTGTGCACCGGGAAGGTGCGCTCGACGCCGACACCGTAGCTGACCTTGCGGACCGTGAAGGTCTCGCGGGCGCCGCTGCCCTGGCGGCGCAGCACGAAGCCCTTGAAGACCTGGACACGGGAGCGGTTTCCTTCGACGACGCGCACGTGCACCTCGAGCGTGTCACCGGGACGGAAGTCCGGTACGTCGCTACGCAGGGTCGTCTTCTCGAGCTCCTGGATCTTCGTGTGCATGAGAGCTGTCCTCAAGTCTCGCGAGCACGCGGAGGTCCACCCGGCCTGAGCTCGCGGCGGACACGCTTGCTGATGTGATGAACCCGGGAGCCTCTCCCGGGCATGGCAGACCAACCACATGACGGTTGGCAACGCTTCAGTGTGCCATATCTTCCGGCCCGACGCGAAACGCCAGCTCCTCCAGCAGCTTCCGGTCGTGCTTGTCGAGCGTCGCGGGGTCGATCGCCGCCGCCAGCTCGGGCCGGTTGGCGATGGTACGGCGGAGCGCCTCGTCGCGGCGCCACCGGGCGATCTTCCCGTGGTGGCCCGACAGGAGCACCTCCGGGACCTCGTGACCGCGCCACACCGGCGGCTTGGTGAAGACGGGGCCTTCGAGCAGGTTGCGCATGGCGCCGGGGGCGAAGGAGTCGTCGACGGCCGAGTGGACGTTGCCCAGCACGCCGGGCAGCAGCCTGCCGATCGCCTCCACCATGACGAGCACGGCGACCTCGCCACCGGCCAGCACGTAGTCGCCGATGCTCAGCTCGTCGACGCGCATCCGCGTGCCGTACTCGCGCATGACCCGCGAGTCGATGCCCTCGTAACGGCCGCACGCGAACAGCAGCCACGGCTCGGCGGCCAGCTCCTGGGCGATCTCCTGGGTGAACGGCCGTCCGCTGGGCGTCGGCACGATGATCCGCGGGGCCGCCGGAGCCTCGTCATCGCCGTCGGCCGCGCCCTCGGCGATGACGGCGTCGATGGCCTCGCCCCACACCTCGGGCTTCATGACCATGCCGGGGCCGCCGCCGTACGGGGTGTCGTCGACGGTCTTGTGGACGTCGTGCGTCCAGTCGCGCAGCTGGTGGACCCGTACGTCGAGGGTGCCGCGCTCGCGCGCCTTGCCGATGAGCGAGACGTCGAGCGGCGAGAAGTACTCGGGGAAGATCGAGACGATGTCGAGCCGCATGCCCGGGACCGTACGCTCGCCGTGCGGTCCGGCGGTCATGACAGCAGCCCCTCGGGCGGGTCCACCACGATCCGGCCGCCGGGGACGTCGACCTCGGGCACGAGCGCCCGGACGAACGGGACGAGCGCGTCGTCCTGCCCCGGACGGCCGACGACGAGGAGATCCTGGCCGTGGTGCAGGACGTCGGTGACCTCGCCGACCGGCTCCCCGGAGGTCGTCACCACCGCGAGCCCGATCAGCTCGTGGTCGTGGAACTCGTCGGGGTCGTCGGACGGCTCCACCTCGGCCGAGTCGATGACGAGCATGGTGCCGCGCAGGCTCTCGGCCGCGTCGCGGCCGGCGACGCCGGCGAACGTGACCAGCAGCACGTCCTTGTGCCAGCGGCGGCCCTCGACGACGAGCGGCCCCCTGCCGGGAGGGTCGGTCGCGATCGACGCGCCGACGGCGAAGCGCAGCTCGGGATCGTCGGTGCGCACCTCCACGGTCACGTCACCACGGATGCCGTGCGGGCGGCCTATCCGGCCGACGACGAGCTGCACGTGTACCTGCCTTCTCTCACGCGAGCGCCCTCATCGGAACGAGACCGATGAGGGCGCGAATTCCTGACGCTAACGGACTGCTTCGTCCAGGTCGAGCAGATCGACCCGCACGTACTTCCCGTCGGCCAGGGCGTTCACCACGGTGCGCAACGCCTTGGCGGTGCGCCCGCCGCGACCGATGACCTTGCCCAGGTCCTCGGGGTGCACCCGGACCTCCAGGACGCGCCCGCTGCGGATGCGGCGTGCGCGGACCCGGACATCGTCAGGATGTTCGACGATGCCCTTCACGAGGTGCTCGAGAGCCTCCTCGAGCACGTCAGGCCTCGCCCTCGGTCTGGGTCTCGGCGGCGGCGGCCTCGGCGTCGTCCTTCTTCTTGGCCTTCTTCGGCGTGGTGGCGGCCGTGCCGGTGTCGCCACCGGACAGGGCCTCCTTGGCCGCGGCCTCGTAGAGGGCGTGGCGGTCGGCGGCCGGCTCGGCGACCTTCAGCGGGGCCGGGGCGGCCTCGCCCTTGAACTTCTGCCAGTCACCGGTGAGCTTGAGCAGCTTCAGCACCGGCCCGGTCGGCTGCGCGCCGACACCGAGCCAGTAGGCCGCGCGCTCGGCGTCGACCTCGATGCGCGAAGGGTTCTCCTTCGGGTGGTACAGGCCGATCTCCTCGATCGCCCGGCCGTCACGCTTGGTGCGGCTGTCGGCGACGACGATACGGTACTGAGCGTTGCGGATCATGCCGAGCCGCTTGAGCTTGATCTTGACTGCCACGGGTGTGGTCTCTCCTGCTTTTGAGCGCGGGTGAGCGACGCCTCGCCGAGTGGGGCACGACAGGACGCTCGCTCCAGGGACAGGCGTGGCCGTCGGGAGGTGAGAGGGCACCCGACTGGTCACGGTGTTCCAACATGTCATTCTGCCAGATCCCAGACACTGCCAGCGACGCGACGCGCGCACACGGCCTCACCCGGCCGCCGCCCTCGCGCCGCCCCCGGGCTTCTCGGGGCTTCCCGGGGGAATGTCCTGCGGGAAGGGCGCCCGGGGACGCCCTGAGTGACGGCCGGTCGGGAACACCCTGAGTGACGGCGAGGCAGGGACACCCCGAGGGTCGGCGGGGCGGGATCCGTCGAGGGACGGCCGGGGCATCGCCGCCAGGTGACGGCAGGGGCGGGGGGCGCCGCCAGACGGCAGGGGCGTCGGCGACAGGTGACAGCGGGGGCGGAGGCGTCGGCGACAGGTGACGGCGGGGCGCGGCGAGGGGCGCCAGGTGACGACGCAAGACGCGGTTCGCGAGCCCTCGCCACGATCAGCGCGCAGGCCACGCCCCGCCACCAGGAGGCGCGACACTGGGAGGCGCGACACCGAAGGATGCGCCGCCAAGAGACGCACCAGCGAAAGGCGCGCCACCGAGAGACGCACCGGCAGACGGGGATGACGCGGCGACGCCGTCCCCCGGGACGACCACGGGGAACGGCGTCAGCAGGTCACTTCTGGCGCGGCGGCAGGTTGAGCTTGCTGGGGTCGAAGCCCGGCGGGAGCTCCATGCCCGGCGGCAGCTTGCCGGCGCCGAGGTTGCCCAGCAGGCCGCCGGGCTTGGGAGCGGCCGGCGGCGCGTCGTCGGACTGGCCCTTGCCGAGCGCGGCCTTGCGCGGGTCACCGCTGACCCGGCGCCCCTTCTTGGCCTTCTTCTGCGCCTTGGCGGCCTTGCCCCTGCCGCCCGGCATGCCGGGCAGGCCCATGCCCCCGGCCACGCGCTTCATCATCTTCTGGGCCTCGAAGAAGCGGGTGACGAGGTTGCTGACGGCCGTGACGGTGACACCGGAGCCGGCGGCGATGCGGGCGCGCCGCGAGCCGTTGATGATCTTCGGGTCCTGGCGCTCGGCCGGGGTCATCGAGCGGATGATGGCGGCGATGCGGTCGAGGTCGCGGTCGTCGATGGAGTTGAGCTGGTCGCGCATCTGGCCCATGCCGGGCATCATGCCGAGCAGGTTCTTGATGGGGCCCATCTTCTGGACCATCATCATCTGCTCGAGGAAGTCCTCGAGGGTGAAGTTCTCGCCCGAGGTGAGCTTGCCCGCCATCTTGGCGGCCTGCTCCTCGTCGAACGTCTTCTGGGCCTGCTCGATCAGGGTGAGGATGTCACCCATGTCGAGGATGCGGGACGCCATCCGGTCGGGGTGGAAGGCGTCGAAGTCCTCGAGCTTCTCGCCGGTGGAGGCGAACATGATCGGCCGGCCGGTGATGTGCCGGACCGAGAGGGCGGCGCCACCCCGGGCGTCGCCGTCGAGCTTGGTGAGGACGACCCCGTCGAAGCCGACGCCCTCCATGAACGCCTGGGCGGTGGTGACCGCGTCCTGGCCGATCATGGCGTCGACCACGAACAGGACCTCGTCGGGCGTGACCGCGGCGCGGATGTCGGCGGCCTGCTTCATCATCTCCTGGTCGATGCCGAGGCGGCCGGCCGTGTCGATGATGACGATGTCGTGCTGCTGGCGCCGGGCCTCGTCGATGGAGCGGCGGGCCACGTCGACGGGGTCGCCGACGCCGCTGCCGGGCTCGGGGGCGTAGACGGCGACCTGCGCCCGCTCGCCGACGACCTGGAGCTGCTGGACGGCGTTGGGCCGCTGGAGGTCGGCGGCGACCAGCAGGGGCACGTGGCCCTGCTCGCGCAGCCAGCGGGCGAGCTTGCCCGCCAGCGTGGTCTTTCCGGCGCCCTGGAGGCCGGCGAGCATGATCACCGTCGGCGGCGTCTTCGCGTAGCGGAGCCTGCGGGTCTCGCCGCCGAGGATCTCGATCAGCTCGTCATTGACGATCTTGACGACCTGCTGCGCCGGGTTGAGTGCCTGAGAGACCTCGGCGCCGCGGGCGCGCTCCTTGACCTGGGCGACGAATGCCTTCACCACAGGCAGCGCGACGTCGGCCTCGAGCAGCGCGATGCGGATCTCGCGGGTGGTGGCGTCGATGTCGGCGTCGGACAGCCGACCCTTGGATCGGAGGGAGGAGAAGACCGATGTCAGCCGGTCGGAAAGCGTCTCGAACACGTGGTTGGCCAGTCCTCGAAGCGAATGTAGGTCTGAACTCAGCCTAGCCGCTCCGTCAGCCGCTCCAGCCTGGCACGGCCATCCGCACGGTCAACGCGTGCTCGACCAGATTGATCAACGCGCTCTTGACCGAGTCCTTCGACCGCGCGTCCAACCGCACCAGCGGAATGTGCGCCGCCAACGTCAACGCATCCCGCACTTCCGCATCACTGTGCGGATACGAACCGTCCCAGCCGTTGATCCCCACGATGAACGGAAGCTGCGCCTCCTCGAAATAATCGATCGCCGGGAAACTGTCCGCCAACCGGCGCGTGTCCAC
>NZ_JBFAIA010000082.1:0-34110 GCF_040654455.1 Nonomuraea sp. NPDC050691 | reverse complement strand
CAGGCCGCGCTGATGGACGACATGATCAGCCATCGGCGATCCGTCGGCGTGGAAGCCATGCGGATGCGGGAGGTCAAGGAGCTGATGGACCGCAGGATCGCCGACGGCCACGGCGACCAGGGCTTCTCAAGCCTGTTCGAGCTGCTGGCCGAGCACAGCCGCAGGTGAAGGCATCCCGCCCGGCCGCGACATCGCTCGAACCGTTCGGACGTCGGAGCCTGTGGGCACGGGTGACGGCTTGCGTCGGGCTGCCCCCCGAGCGCTAGACTGTGAACGAAAAACCAAACTGTTCATATGGAGATACCGTGCCATCGCCGTTCTCCGCGGAAGAGCGGTCGCGGATCACCGAGCAGCTGCTCGACACCGCCACCCGCCTCTTCTCGACCCAAGGGCTGCGCAAGACGTCCCTGGAAGAGCTGACCGCCCCCGCCGGCATCGCCAAGAGTTCGCTGTACGCCTTCTTCGCCTCCAAGGAAGACCTGTACTTCGAGGCGATGCTGAGGCAGAGCGAGGAGGTACGGCGGCGCGTGATCGACGAAGGCCTCAACCGCGGCAGCGACACCCGCGACGCGCTGCGGCGCTTCCTGCACGCCACCGTCGCCGAACTCGACACCAATCCGCTCTACCGCCGCTTGATGTCCCACCCTCAGGAGATGGCCACTGTCGCGGCCAAGCTCACCCCTGAGCGCAGGGCCGCCGCGGCGGGCGGCCCGATGGCCGACCTGCTGCAGTTCCTCGACACCCACGTGGAAGGCGACCCTCAGGTACTGCTGGGCGTCCTGCGCGCGGTCCTGCTCACCCCGCTGCACGCCGAACACCTGGGCGCCGAGATCTACCCGGCCGTGATGGACCGCCTGATCGACGCGGTCACAGAAGGGATCACTCCATGCTGAACGGCCTGCCCTACCTGTCAGCCGGTGAAGGACCGCCCCTGGTCGTCCTGCTCTACACGCCGCAAGCGGCCAACCCGACGGGCCTGGCGCGCTGGTCCACGATGCGGATGGTGCGGCCGTTCACCAAGAACTTCACCGTCTACGTCGTCAACCGCCCCCCAGGGCTGGCACCGACCACGACGATGCGCGAGCTCGCCGCCGTCTACGCGCAAGCGATCAGAACCACCTTCGGCGGACCGGTGAACATGCTGGCCATCTCCACCGGCGGCTCCATCGCCCTGCAACTCGCCGCCGACCATCCCGACCTGGTCGACCGCTTGGTCCTCGCGGGCACGGCCTGCACGCTCGGTCCGGTCGGCAAGCGAGCCCAGCGCGCCTACATCGAACGCGCGCGCCAAGGCAGGCGGCCAAGCCCCGCGCTGGCCGAGATCGTCACCGAGTCGGCCAGTGGGCGGACCCTGCTCAAAGGCCTGCTGTGGCTGTCGGACAGCGGCCAGAAGGACCACACGGACGCCGTCACCGTGCTCAACGCCGAAGACGGCTTCGACCTGCGCGGCCGGTTACCCGACATCAAGGCGGCCACGCTGCTGATCCAGGGAGAGAAGGACCTCGTCTACCCGCTGGAACTGGCCCGGCTGACAGTCGAGGGCATCCCCGACGCTCAACTCGTCGTCTACCCGGGCCGCAGCCACAGCGCCACATTCACCGACAAGCGCTTCGCCCCCGATGCGCTGGCCTTCCTGACAGATACCTGATCAAAGCCGACCATCGTTCGCCGGATCTCCCCACGGGCCCCGGCTGACCGTACGCCGGCTCACTGGGACGTCCTGCCGGCTGAGTTCGAAGGCGATCCGCGCCGCCGACCACTTGTGGCTGCGGCGCATGGTTTCGATCTGTACGACACCGCCGCCTGGGGTCGCGGTGGGTTGCCGGTGCGGCGTCGAGGGCCGGTCGACCAACCCGAGGTCGCCGAACCGCCGGCATCGATTCCCCCGTGTCGACGCCGTGGCTCACGCCTGAACTTCTCGCGAGGTTTGCTGGCGGTTCTGCCGAACATCGGATGTCGTCCGGGTTGTCGCGGCCAACCAGATGGCGGCCGAACAGCCCGGCGGGGATCATCCTGCGGTTGAGCAGAGCCTCGAGCGCGCTGCGTTGCATGGTGCCGGTCAGGGTCTGAGCACGATCTTGCCGTGGGTGTGTCGGCGTTCGAGTTCGGTGTAGGCCTGGCGGACCTGCGTCAGCGGGTAGACGTTGGCGATCGGGACTTCGAGGTGTCCGTCGACGATCAGGGCGGCCAGTTCGGCAAGTACCTCGGCGCCAGGTCTGGCGTTGGTTCCGGGTTCGGTCTTGACTCCGTACCTCGCGGCTGCCGCGAAATCGGCGATGGTGTCGATCCGCTCGACCGCGACGCCGAGGGCAAGGGCCAGTTCGACGTACCCGCCGCCGTAGGTGTCGATGAAGGCATCGACGCCGCTTGGTGCGGCGGCCTTGATCCGGTCGGCGACGCCGTCACCGTATGCCACCGGTATCACCCCGTGTGTTCGCAGCCACTCATGGTGGTGCTCGCTCGCCAGGCCGATGACCGTGGCTCCGGCACGGCGCGCGAGCTGAACGGCGAGCGAGCCGACTCCTCCGGCTGCTGCGGAGATGACGACGGTCTCCCCGATGTCGAGGTGCAGGGAATGCACCGCCCCCCACGCAGTCGCTCCGGCGACGTACAGGCCGCCCGCCACCTCCCATGAGATGCTGTCCGGCTTGGGTGTGAGGTTGTCGACGTCGACCAGGACCAGCTCGGCCTGTGCTGACCGCCGCTCGGAGAACCCCATCACCTCGTCACCGACCACGAATCGGTCGACTCCGGCGCCGACCTCGGCGACAACTCCGGCGAGGTCGCTGCCCTGTCCGGACGGAAAGGTCGAGGGAAAGATGTCGGCCATGGCGCCGGTGCGTATGGCCGCCTCACCGGGATTGATGCCTGCGGCCTTGACCCGCACGAGGACCTGCCCGCTCTCGGGCACTGGCCGGTTGACCTCGTCGACCCGCAACACCTCGATTCCACCGAACTCGTCGTATCTGACTGCCTTTGTCATCGTCTTGCTTCTCCTGTGGCGCGCGACGCGCGGCTGACGTCGAGAACGGGAATGGTGCGTGCTGGTGTGGCTGTCACCAGGGCACCGTTCCGGCGTCGTCGAAGAACCCGCCGGTCGGTCCGTCGTCGGGCAGGGTCGCGAGGTGAATCGCGATTGCCGCGCCCTGTTGTGGTGTGCGGACGCCTTGGAAACCGTTGAGGTCGGTGGCGGTGAAGCCGGGGCAGCCGGAGTTGATCAGGATGTTGGTGTCACTCAGTTCCTTGGCGTATTGGATGGTGAGGGCGTTGAGGAAGGTCTTCGAGGCCAAGTAGGCGGCGGGAACCGGGCCCATGTCGATACCGGGGGTGGTCTGCAGGGCGAGCGAGCCGACGCTGCTGGACATGGTGACGATCCGCGGTGATGCCGAGTTGCGCAGCATCGGCAGCATCGCGTTGGTGACCCGGATGACGCCGATCACGTTGGTTTCCACGACAGCTCGCACGGTCGCGGGCTCGACCGTGGTCGGTGTCTGTGGCATACCGCCGGTGATCGCGGCATTGTTGACCAGGACGTCGAGCCCTCCGGCATGGCCGGCGACCAGCTCGGCCGCGGCGGCGACACTTGCGTCGTCGGTGACGTCGAGCGGCACGCCGAACGCATCGGTCCCGGCCGCGCGCAGCTTCTCGACCGCGGTGTCGCGGCGTCGCCGATCCCTCGCGCCCACACCGACTCGCCAGCCAAGGGCACCCAGGCCTGCGGCGATCTCGTATCCGATTCCCTTGTTCGCGCCGGTCACCAGCGCGATCGTCCGTTCACTCATGCCGTCGATCATGTTGCGAACTCGGATGGGGCGTCCAAGACCGGTCAGGTGAGCGGCGATACCGCACGGGTATTGGTCCTGGTCAGCGCCGGATACGATGAGCTGGTGGAGACGCGGGAGTTGCGATACTTCGTCGCCGTAGCCGAGGAGTTGCACTTCGGACGGGCGGCACAACGGCTCGCGATGGCGCAACCACCACTGTCGCGGGCGATCCAGCAGCTGGAACGGCGGCTCGGAGTCGTTCTGCTGCACCGCACCGCTCGCGCCGTCGCCTTGACCGAGGCCGGGTCGGTGCTGCTACGGGAGGCCCGGATCGCGCTCGACGCGGTCGAAGCCGCCGAGCGCCGCACCCGCCGCGCCGCGGCTGACCAGCCCGGTGTGGTCCTGGCCACCAAGGCCGGAGCGTCCAGGGAACTCTTGTCGAAGCTTCTGCACGCCTACGCCGCCGAACCGGGCTCAGTGGCGGTCGAGGTGATGCTGTGCGGGCCGGGCGAGCCGGAAAGTCTGCTGCGCACCGGGCGTGCCGACGTTGCTCTGCTCCACCGGCCTTACGACACGACAGCCGGATTCGACACCGAGGATCTGCACACCGAACAGCAGGTCGTGGTCCTGCCCAAGGGTCATCCCCTCGCCGACCGGGCGTATCTTTCGTCGGCCGAGGTCAACGCCCAGACGGACCTGCCCCTGCCGCGCTGGCCTGGACGGGATGGCGCCCATCCGGACGGCCCCGGCCCGCTGGTGCGCGACCATACCCAACTGTTCCAACTGATCGCGCTCGGACTGGCCTGCGCCGTCGTACCCGAGTCGCTCCGAGACCAGCTCCGAGACGACCACGCCATCGTGCCGGTGCCGGACGCGCCGGCCGTCACGACCGTCATCGCCTGGCCGCCACGCAGCAGATCCAAAGCCGTCGCCGACCTCGTCCGCACCGCGACACGCCTCTAGCCGATACCCGCTGCAGCACCGCTGTTCGCAGGCCGCACGACAGTACCGAGCAGCACGTCGCAAGCCAAGCGGTGGGGCGGATAGGCCAAGAGGCCCACGACCAGGCCGACGCAACAACCGGACAGGCCGGCGACGACGGCGCCGGCCGTTCCCAAGCGCCCGACCGTCTCTGGCCAATCCGAGGTTCTCCCGCTGGTCACAGCAATATCGTCTTCCGGTCAGCGACTGGCGACAAGATGCGACCGCTCACGCCGGATTGACGAAGTCCAGCCGTGACCGCCACCGACGACGACGTCATGGCCAGCGACACCCAATGGGTTCGTGAATGACGGCTTGATCACCAACAATCCCCGCACCGCGCAATCGGTGAGGGCACCAGGCCCCGCCCGCGGCTGTGTGCAACTCCACCCGGTCTGCCAAGGTGACGCTCCCTTGGCAGACCCTGACGGTCATCACCCCACCAAGTTGCTGCTCTTCCCCGGAAGGACGGCGGGCTCGTCAGGCAGGGCGACTTCGCCATGGACGCCTGGAAACCCGCTCGTGAGTACGAGCGTCGTCCCCAGCCGGACACCGGCCAACGCGCGACGCCACTCCCGGTCACCGGCCGGCGTCGCGGGGGTGCGGGGGCCGGCAGGCCCGCGCCTGGGCGTAGCCCCTCATAAGGCGTCCGAGCGGAGCGAGGGCCATGCCTTTGGTCGGGGGTCGAAGGGGGCGGGAGCCCCCTGGGCAACACGTCTGAACGCCCAACGCGCGAAGCGCGCCCCCTCGTGAAGACCTTGCCCTGAGGCCCTTAAAGCACCGGCAGGTACCGGTCCAGCTCGAACTCCGTCACCTGACGCCGGAAGTCGCGCCACTCCGCCCGCTTGTTGCGCAGGAAGAAGTCGAAGACGTGCTCGCCCAGCGTCTCGGCCACCAGTTCGCTCTGCTCCATGACGGCGATGGCCTCGTCGAGGGACTGCGGCAGCGGCCGGATGCCGAGGGCGCGGCGCTCGGCGCTGGTGAGGGTCCAGACGTTGTCCTCGGCGGCCGGCGGCAGCTCGTACCCCTGCTCGATGCCCTTGAGCCCGGCGGCGAGGATGAGGGCGAAGGCGAGGTACGGGTTGCAGGCGGAGTCGAGCGAGCGGAACTCGATGCGGGTCGAGCCGCCCTTGTGCGGCTTGTACATGGGCACCCGGACCAGGGCCGAGCGGTTGTTGTGGCCCCAGCAGATGTAGGAGGGGGCTTCGCCGCCCTGGCCGGCGATGGCCTCGGCGCCGCCCCAGAGCCGCTTGTACGAGTTGACCCACTGGTTGGTGATGGCGGTGATCTCGGCGGCGTGCTTGAGCAGGCCGGCGATGAACGAGCGGCCGACCTTGGACAGCTGGTAGTCGGCGCCGGCCTCGTAGAAGGCGTTGCGGTCGCCCTCGAACAGCGACATGTGGGTGTGCATGCCGGAGCCGGGGTGTTCGGTGAACGGCTTCGGCATGAAGGACGCCCAGATGCCCTGCTCCAGCGCCACCTCCTTCATGACCAGGCGGAAGGTCATGATGTTGTCGGCCGTGGTGAGCGCGTCGGCGTAGCGCAGGTCGATCTCCTGCTGGCCGGGGGCGCCCTCGTGGTGGCTGAACTCGACCGAGATGCCCATCGACTCCAGCATCATGATCGCCTGGCGGCGGAAGTCGTGGCCGGAGCTGTGCGGGGTGTGGTCGAAGTAGCCGCCGGAGTCGATCGGCTCGGGCCGCCGGCCGGGCTCGGGGCGGTTCTTGAGCAGGAAGAACTCGATCTCGGGGTGGGTGTAGAAGGTGAACCCCATGTCGGCGCACTTGGCGAGGGCGCGCTTGAGCACCCAGCGCGGGTCGGCGTGGGACGGCGAGCCGTCGGGCATGAGGATGTCGCAGAAGATGCGGCCGGCGCCGGGCGTCTCGCTGCGCCACGGCAGGATCTGGAACGTCGCCGGGTCGGGCTTGGCGAGCATGTCGGCCTCGTACACGCGGGCGAAGCCCTCGATGGCCGACCCGTCGAAGCCGATGCCCTCGGCGAAGGCGCCTTCCAGCTCGGCCGGCGCGATGGCCACGGACTTGAGGAAGCCGAGGACGTCCGTGAACCAGAGCCGGATGAACCGGATGTCGCGTTCCTCGAGCGTGCGGAGCACGAACTCCTGCTGGCGGTCCAAGGCATCCCCTCTGAAAACAGTCGTCGTGTCCCTCCCAGCATGCCGTGTCCGTGTTTCGCACACGTTACGGGGGCCGTGGGTGCCGGCCGCGGTGACAAGCGGGTGCGAGCCTCGCTGACAAACCGTCCGCCCCCACCTACTGTGATCATGCAGTCGGTCTCGGGGGAGGCATGGGTGGCCATCGACCTGCTCAATCACAAGCTGGATCGGGCGTTCGACCACATCGACGCGGGCGGCGCCGGTACGGTCGCGCGCGGGGACCTGCTGGGGCTGGGGGCGCGCGTTCTGGTGGGTTTCGGCGAGTCTCCGACGTCGGTCACCGGCAGCGGGCTCGTCGACGGCTTCGACGCGATCTGGGCGGCCCTGGCCGACGCGCTGGGCCGCGACCACGACGCGCGGCTGTCGAGGGACGACTTCCGGGACGGCATGCGGGCGGCGTTCGTGTCGGGTGACCGGTACGAGCCGGTGTTCCGGCCGGCGACGGTGAGCGTGGCGCAGGTGTGCGACCCGGACGGCGACGGGCTGATCGGGCCGCGGGAGTTCCGGACGATGCTCAGCGCGTTCGGCACGGCGTACGACGACGTGGACGCGGCCTTCGACCGGCTCGACCGGACGGGACGCGGGAGGCTGACGGTGGACGGGCTGGTCGCGGCGGCCCGGCAGTACTACACGGGCGCCGACCCGAACGCGGCGGGCAACTGGCTCTTCGGGCCCTTGTGAGCATCGCCGTGATCGCGACCGTGAGGACCGCGCTGCGGTCCGTGCTGCAGTGGAAGCCGCTGGCCCCCGCCCCGCGGGCGGGTGAGGCGGACCGGCGTCCGGCCGGCCCTCCCCCGGACGGCGGCCCCTCGGCGTTGCTGGCGCTGACGGAGCGGGTGCCGGCGCTGGCCGCCCCGTGCCGGATGCACCCGGCCGTGTACGCGATCGAGGCGGCGGTGATCGACTGGGCGCGGCGCACCGGCCTGGAGGCGGACCCGGGCGTCGGGTTCCACCGGATCGCCGGGCGGGCGCTGGCCGAGTTCGACGCCGCCGCGGCGGCGCTGTTCGCGCAGTGGCTGACGTGGCTGTTCCACCTGGACGACGAGATGGACGAGGGGCCCGCCCGGCTGGAGATCTTCCAGGGGCTGCTGGAGGGCCGTTCGGCACATCCGCTGGAGGCGGCGTTCGCGGACCTGTGGCGGGTGACGAGCGCGCGGATGAGCGACCAGTGGCGGGCCAGGTTCGCCGCGAACCTGCGCCGCCACCACGACGCCTGCCGCGCGCAGGCGGCCAACCGCGCGGCGGGCCGCGTGCCGACGCTGCGCCAGTATCCGGCGCTGCGCCGGGCGACCGCCGGCCCGTACGTCTTCGACCTGGTCGAGCCGTGCCTGCGGGTGGAGGTGCCGGCCTGGCTGCAGGGCTGCGAGGCGTGGCGGGAGCTGGTGGACGCCTGCAACGACGTGACGGCGTGGTGCAACGACGTGGCCTCCCGGGCGAAGGAACGCGGCGACGGGCACAACATGGTGGTGGTCGCGGCGGCCGAGCTGGGGCTGGCGGAGCCGCAGGCGGTGGCCTGGGTGCTCGACCGGATCGCCGAGCGGTGCCAGGACATGACGCGGGCGGCCCGGCGGCTGCCGCTCGACGAGCTGGGGCCGCGCGCGGCCCGGGACGTGAGCAAGGTCGCGTGCGCGTACCTGGCGGCCCCGCGCGCGCACATCGACTGGCTGGTGGAGTCCACCCGGTACGCGTCCCCGTGAGTCGCGGGGTCAGGAGGCGTGGAGGGCGAGGGTGTCACCCGTCGAGGTGCGCCGGTAGACGACCTCCTTGCCGACGCGCAGCCCCACGGTCAGGCCGCTGTCGCTGAGCACGCCGAGGTGCTGGCTGACGGCGCCGCGGGAGATCGTCATCCGCTCGGCCAGCGCCGAGGTGGTGGCCGGCTCGGCCAGCGCGAGCAGGATCTGCGCCCGGCTGCGCCCGATGAGCGCGGCGAGCGCGCCGGGGACGGGCGGCGGTCCCTCCTCCCAGAGCGTGCCGACGCCGGACACCGGGTAGACGAGCATCGACTGGTACGGCTCGGACATGACGGCCGTGCCCGGCCAGAAGAACGCGCTGGGCACCAGCACCAGCCCGTCGCCGTGGAGCGGGCCGATCGTGTCATGGGGCTTGCAGGTCCAGGGCCGTTCGATGACGAGCCGCTCCCCCGTCCACGACACGGCCGGGTCGAGCCCGGCGAACAGTTCCCGCGCCCCGCCCTTCGCCAGCAGCCGCGACCTGCGCAGCATGTCGCGTTCCAGCAGCGCGTACACGCGCGGCCAGAACTCCGCCAGGCATGTCTCCCAGTACGCCTCCAGCGCGTCGGCCACCCGCGCCACCCCGGCCGCCGGGTCGGCGCGGAACCGCTCGATCACCGCCGGGTCGGAGCCCACGACCCGGGCCGCCTCGGCGCTCGCCCGCTCCGGCGGGGTGCGCCGCACCGCGTCGATCTCGCTCGCGAAGTCGGGGAGCGGCGTGTCCGGCGGCGGGGTGATGAAGTCCGCCAGGTAGCCGTCCGGGGGCACGAGCGCGAACAGCTCCTCCATGTCGAGCCCGGCCAGGCGGGGCCGCACGCCCTTGACCCACGGCAGGTGGACCGACTGCCGGGCCGGGTCGCGCAGCGTCCGCAGGCTGGCCACCAGCTCCCACAACGGCGAGAACGCGAACCTGATCCGCGCCACGTCCTCCGGCTTCAGCACCCAGGTCACCGCCATACGTTTTAGTGTGCCCTAAATCGTTGGCTCGTCGCCGCTCGGGTCATCACTCTTGACCTGTGAGCACCCCCGTTCTTGAGAAGCCCGGTTTCCTGCGGTCCGCGTTCGGCGGGCTGCCGCGCCCGTTCTGGGCGCTGTGGGGCGGCACGCTGGTGAACCGCCTGGGGACCATGGTCACGCCGTTCACCGGCGTCTACCTCACGCAGGAGCGCGGTATGCCCGTGGCCGCGGCCGGGGTCGTGATGGCCGTGTTCGGCGCCGGTTCGCTGGTGTCCCAGCTGATCGCGGGCGTCCTGGCCGACCGGATCGGCCGCCGCGCCACGCTGGCGGGCGGCATGCTGGCCACCGCCGCCGCGATGCTGTGGCTGGGCGCGAGCTCGTCGCTCGCCATGATCACGGCGGCGATGTTCGTGCTCGGCCTGGTGATCGACGCCTACCGTCCCGCGTCCAACGCGCTGGTCGCCGACCTCGTCTCCCCCGAGGAGCGTCCCCGCGCCTACGGGCTGCTGTTCTGGGCGATCAACCTGGGGTACGCGTTCGGCATGACCGCCGGCGGGCGGCTGGCGAGCATGGGCTTCTCCTGGCTGTTCTGGATCGACGCGGCCACCTGCGTGGCCTTCGCCGCGCTGGTGTGGCGGGCCGTCCCGGAGACCCGGCCGGCCGAGCGCGAGACGGCCGGCGGGTTCGGTGTGGTGCTGCGCGACCGACTCATGGTCGCGTTCACGCTGGTCATGCTGGGCAACACGCTCATGTACGCCCAGACGGTGACGATGCTGCCGGTCGCGATGACCGAGACCGTGGGGCTGCCGGCCGGCGAGTTCGGATTGGCCATGGCGCTGAACGGGGTGATCATCGTTCTGGCGCAGCCGTTGGTGTCCGGATGGCTGGGGCGGCGCGACCCGGCACGGATGATGGCCCTGGGGCTGGTGGTCATGGCGGTCGGATTCGGGCTCACCGCGTTCGTCACCTCGGTGGTGGGGCTGGCGGTGACGATCGTGGTGTGGACGGCCGGGGAGATCATGACGGCCGGCATCGCGGGGACCGTGGTGGCCCGGCTGGCGCCCGCCCATCTGCGCGGCCGGTACGCGGGGCTGTCGGGGTTCGCCTGGTCGGTGGCCTCAATGCTGGCGCCGCTGTTCGGCGGGGTGCTGCTGGGGGTGGGGCCGGAGGCGCTGTGGTTCACGGTCGGCGGGCTGGGGCTGGCGGCGGCGGCCGGCATGCTCGCCCTCGGCCCCGCCATCCGCCGCCGCTGACCCGGACGTCTGAGGTCCGCGAGCCGGCGATCGCACACGGCCCCGGACCTCCCTCGTCTCCCGACAGCCGTACGGCCCGAATGACGTTCAGGGGATGTTGAACGACCTTTGATCGGATGGTGGCACCCGTCCGATACCTTCCTCCCCGAGCAACAGCAGGGTCACCGGGGTGGGAGGACGGGTGGGGATGCGCCACGCTGCACGGGCGCGGGGGGCGGCGATCGGCCTGGCCTCGCTGGCCGTCGTCTTCGAGCTGACCAACATCTGGGTGACCGCCCGGCTCCCGCAGCCGTCGTACACGCCGCTGCCGTTCGCCCCCGAGGACGTCGCGGGGACCGCGTTCCCGGTGTTCGGCGCGGTCCTCGTCCACAGCAGGCCGCGCCTGGTCATCGGGTGGCTGCTGGTGGTGGGCGGGCTGGCCTCGGCGGCCAACATCCTGTCCGCGAACCTCAACCTGCTCATCGACGGCCCGCCGCTGAACTGGCCGATCGTGAACGTCACCTGGCAGGCCGGCGAGCTGGCCCTGGGCATCCTCCTGCCGCTCCTCTACCCGAGCGGGAGGCTGCTGACCAGGAGGTGGGGGTGGGTGGCGGGGCTGGCCCTGGCCGGCCTGGCCCTCGACTGGGCCGCCGTGCACGTCCGCAGCCATCCCCTGCGGGACGCGGCCCACTGGACGGTCGCCGCCGCCATGGGACTGGCGTTCGTGTCGCTGGCCGTGCGGTTCGCCAGGGGGGACGCGGTCGAACGACGGCAGTTGCTGTGGCTGCTGGTGACGCTGCCCGGCCTGCTCCTCCCGTGGATGCTCGGCGACCCGTTCTGGTGGCTGGCGTCGCTGGGGATCCCGCTCATCCCGGCGGCGATCGCGGTCGCGATCCTGCGGTACCGGCTGTTCGGCATCGACACGCTGATCAGCCGGGCACTGGTCGGGACCGGCCTGGCGGTGGTGATCGGCGGCGTCTACCTGGCGGCCGGGGCGGCGTCCAGCCTGTTCCTGTCGGGGGTGGACCGGGTGGCGGGCCTCGCGGCGGCGCTGTTCGCCGGGGCCTTCTTCCACCCGATGCGCCGGCTGTTCCTGCGGGGCGTGGACCGCCTGCTCTACGGCAGCACCGGCGACCCGGACGCGCTGGCCGACCGGCTCAAGCTGCGCCTCCAGCTCGCCGACCCCGGCCACGGGCTGCTGGCCACGCTGGAGGTGCTGCGCGACGGGCTGTCCGTGACGGGCGTGGCCGTCGAGGTGGACGGCGCCGTGACGGTGACGGGCACGCTCGGCGCCCCGGCCCGTACGGTGCCGCTGGTGTGGCACGGCGAGCCGGTCGGCCTGCTGCTGGTCGGCCCGACGGACCGGCGCCGCTTCCCGGCCGCGCACGACGAGCGGGTGCTCGGGACGCTCACGCCGTTCATCGCCGACGCAGCGCACGCCGTCCGGCTGACGGCCGCGCTCCAGCGCTCACGCGAGCGGATCCTCACGGCGCGCGAGGAGGAACGGCGGCGGCTGCGCCGCGACCTGCACGACGGGCTGGGGCAGTCGCTCAGCGGGATGGCCATGTCGATCAACGCGGCCCGCGTGACCCTGCGCTCCTCCCCCGAGCGCGCCGCGCGGCTGCTGACGAGCCTGCGCGACGGCATGGACGCCGTCACCGGCGACATCAGGCAGCTCGTGTACGGCCTGCGCCCGCCCGCGCTGGACGAACTGGGCCTGGCCGGGGCCGTCGAGGAGCTGACCGGCGCGCCGGTCGAGGCGTCCGGCGACCTCACCGGCCTGCCGGCGGCCGTCGAGGTGGCCGCGTACCGCATCGTGCAGGAGGCGCTGACGAACGCCCGCAAGCACTCCGGCGCCACCCGGATCGACGTGGCGCTGCGGCGCGGCGCCTTCCCGGGTGACTCCACGGGCGACTCGACCGGGGCCGGCTCCCGACGGGGCACCGTGTTGCGGGTGACCGTCACCGACGACGGGTGCGGCGTCCCGCCGGACGCGCGGGCGGGCGTCGGCCTGTCGTCCATGCGCGAGCGGGCCGCCGAGCTGGGCGGCACCTGCGTGGTCCGGCCGCGCGAGGGCGGCGGCACCGTGGTCCGCGCGGACCTCCCGCTGTGACGCGCACTTCGGGCTTCCGCCGGGAGAGCCGCCGGGCTTCGGCCGTGAAGCCGTTCTCCGCCCGCTCGCGAAGCACTGTAGAAGATCGCCATATACCCCGGTGGCAAAGGGCTCTACGCTTACCTCTGCCATGCTGACATTCACCGCGCTGGGACCGTTCCACGCCTGGTCCGACGGCGTCCCCCTCGACCTCGGCGGCCAGCGGCAGCGGGCGGTGCTCGCCCGCCTGCTCGTGGCCGGCGGGCGCGCCGTGCCCGTGACCATGCTCATCGACGATCTGTGGCCCGGCGACCCGCCCGCGCAGGCGCTGTCGACCCTCCAGGGGTACGTCTCCCGCCTGCGCCGCGCGCTCGAACCCGGCCGCGCGCCTCGCGAGGAGGCCGGGGTGCTCGTGTCGGCCGCCCGGGGTTACGCGCTGCGCGCCACGGCCGGCCAGGTGGACGCCTGGAGGTTCGAGGACCTCGTGCAGTCCGACGGCGACGCGGCGCGCGTGTGGGAGACCATGGACGCGGCGCTCGCGCTGTGGCGGGGACCCGCGCTCGCCGAGTTCTCGGACCTGACCTGGGCGGTCACGGAGGCGGGCCGGCTGGAGGAGCTGCGGCTCATCGCCGTGGAGCGGCGCGCCGGCGCGGGCCTCGCGCTCGGCCGGGCCACGGCGCTGGTCGCCGACCTGGAGGCGCACGCCTCGGCGTACCCGCTGCGCGAGGAGGCGTGGCGGCTGCTGGCGCTGGCCCTGTACCGGACGGGCCGGCAGGGCGACGCGCTCGGCGCGCTTCGGCGGGCCCGCGCGATCTGGCGCGACGAGCTGGGGCTGGACCTGACGAGCGGGCTGCAACGGCTGGAGGGCGACATGCTCGCCCAGCGCCTGGAGGAGCCCGCCGCCTCCGCGGCCCCGCCGCCGCCCGTCCCCGTTTCCGCCGCCTCCGCCGTCCAGCCGCAGGCGCAGGGGCCGGCGCTGCGGGTGCTCGTGGCCGACGACCAGGCCCTGGTACGGGCCGGGATGCGTACCGTGCTGAGCGACGAGGCCGGGCTGGAGCCCGCCGGGGAGGCCGCCGACGGCGAGGAGGCGATCGCGCTCGCCCGGCGCACCCGCCCCGACGTGGTGCTGCTCGACATCCAGATGCCGCGCCTGGACGGCCTGGCCGCGGCGCGCCGCATCCTGGCCGACGAACGGCCGCCCAAGGTGATCGTGATGACCACGTTCGGCAGCGACGAGAACCTGTACGCGGCGCTGCGGGCGGGCGTGAGCGGGTTCGTGCTGAAGACGTCCCCTCCGGAGCAGCTCGTGGCCGCGATCCGGGCCGCCGCGGCCGGTGACGCGCTGATCGACCCGGCCGTCACGACGCGGGTCATCGCCGGGTTCGCCGGCCGTACCGACCCGGCCTCTCCCCCGGCGCTGGCCGGGCTGCCGGACGAGCGGATCGACGTGCTCAAGCTGGTGGCCCGCGGCCTGACGAACCAGCAGATCGCGCAGACCCTCGCCCTGCCCGAGCCGGCCGTGGCCGCGGAGGTGACGGCGCTGCTCGACCACCTCGGGCTGATCGACCGGGCGCAGCTCGTCGTGGCCGCCTACGAGTCCGGCCTGGTCACCCCGGGCACCGTGATCACGAGATGACCCGCTCCTCGCCGCCCGGATGCCGAAAATCATGGCGTATTAGGCTGGTCACGTGGCTCAACTGCGCATCGCCCTGGCACAGACCAACCCCACCGTAGGAGACCTCAGCGGCAACGCGGGCAAGCTCGTCGCGTGGACCCGCGACGCCGCCGAACGCGGCGCCCACCTCGTGGTGTTCACCGAGATGTTCCTCACCGGGTACCCCGTCGAGGACCTGGTGCTGCGCACGTCGTTCGTGGACGCCAGCATCAGCGCGCTCCGGGAGACGGCCGCCCGGCTGCGCGACGAGGGACTCGGCGAGCTGCCCGTGGTCGTCGGATACGTCGACCGGGCCGGGCTGGCGCCGCGCGTCGGCCAGCCCAAGGGCGCGCCGCTCGACGCCGCCGCGCTCCTCCACCGCGGGGAGGTGGTGACCTGCACGGCCAAGCACCACCTGCCCAACTACGGCGTCTTCGACGAGTACCGCTACTTCGTCCGCGGCGACCGGCTGCCCGTCTTCCGGCTGCACGGCGTCGACGTGGCCGTCGCCGTCTGCGAGGACCTCTGGCAGGAGGGCGGCCCCGTGTCCGTCGTCGGCCGGGCCGGCGCCGGGCTGCTCGTCGTGCCGAACGCCTCGCCGTACGAGAAGGAGAAGGACGACGTCCGGCTGGAGCTCTGCGCGCGGCGGGCGCGCGAGGCCGGGTGCGCCCTCGTGTACGCCAACCAGGTCGGCGGCCAGGACGAGCTGGTCTTCGACGGCGACTCACTGGTCGTGGACGCCTCCGGCGAGCTGGTCGCGCGGGCCGGGCAGTTCCGGGAGGAGCTGCTCACCGTGGACCTCGACCTGCCGGTGTCCGACGCCGAACCCGGCAGGTACCCGTTCGACGCCGGCGACGGGTCCACGATCACCGTGGAGCGGCTGGTGCTGTCGTCCGACCCCGTCCCGCCCTACGAGCCGGAGCCCCCGGTCGTCGCCGAGCGGCTCGACCTGCACGCCGAGGTCTACTCGGCGCTCGTGCTGGCCGTGCGCGACTACGTGGCCAAGAACGGCTTCCAGTCGGTCATCCTCGGCCTGTCCGGCGGCATCGACTCGGCGCTGACCGCGACCATCGCCTCCGACGCCGTCGGCCCCGACCGGGTCCACGTGGTGCTCATGCCGTCCCGCTACTCCTCCGACCACTCCCTCGCCGACGCCGAGGAACTGGTACGCCGCCAGGGCGTCAACGCCCGCGTCGTGCCCATCGCCGACATCGTGGACGCGTTCGAGAAGGAGATCGAGCTGTCCGGCCTGGCCGCCGAGAACCTCCAGGCCCGCGTCCGCGGCATGATCCTCATGGGCCTGTCCAACGAACACGGACACCTGGTGCTCACCACCGGCAACAAGAGCGAGCTGGCCACCGGCTACTCCACCCTCTACGGCGACTCGGCGGGCGGCTTCGCCCCGATCAAGGACGTGCCGAAGACGATGGTGTGGGAGCTCTCCCGGTGGCGCAACGAGCACACCGACCCGTCGTTCCTGCTGCGCGCCGACCGTCCCGTGCCGGAGAACTCCATCACCAAGGAGCCCAGCGCCGAGCTTCGTCCCGACCAGCGCGACACCGACTCGCTCCCGCCGTACGAGGTGCTGGACCGGCTCCTCGACGACTACGTCGAGAAGGACATGGGCTCGGGCGAGCTCATCGAGGCGGGGCACGACCCGGAGCTGGTGGCGCGGATCATCCGGCTGGTGGACCTGGCCGAGTACAAGCGGCGCCAGTACCCGCCGGGGCCGAAGATCACCCCGAAGAACTTCGGCCGCGACCGCCGCCTGCCCATCACCAACCGCTGGCGGGAAACCACCTGACCGGCTCGGAATGGGCTTCCGCCCCTGGTGGGAGGCTACCCGTGCAACAGTTTCCCTTCCTCGTCCCTCTGAGATGTGAAGGAACGACGAAGGGCGACGACTGTTGGACGCAGACTCCCGTTTCGCGGAGTTTGTCGCCGAACGCGGCGACGCGCTCCTGCGCTACGGCTACATGCTGGCCGGCAATCCGCACGACGCGGCCGACCTCGTCCAGGAGGCGCTGCTGAAGCTGCGTGCCGCCTGGCCCCGGCTGCGGCGCAAGGAGAACCCCGAGAGCTACGCGCGCACCACGATGGCCAGGCTGCACATCGCCGCCTGGCGGCTGCGCCGGCGCGAGCTGCTCGCCTGGGATCTGCCGGAGCTCGAACACCACGACCAGTTGCCCGGCGGCGACGAGCGCCGGATGTGGCAGGCGCTGGCCGGCCTGCCGCGCAAGCAGCGCGCGGTGCTGGTGCTGCGCTACTACGAGCAGCTCGACGACGCCGAGATCGCCGCCGTGCTGGGGATCTCGCGCGGAACCGTGCGCAGCCAGGCCGCGCGCGCTTTGGACAAACTCCGCGCCGCCGCGCCTGCCGAGCCGATGACCAGGGGGAACCTACGATGACCGAGGTCGAGGAGACGCTGCGCAGGACGTTCGGCCAGGCCGAGGGCCACGCGCCCCGGCTGCCCGCGCTGCTGGCCGAGCGGCTCGAAGGCGTCCACCGGCGCAGGAGGCGGCGGGCCCGGGTGGCGCTGGCCGCCGCGGCGGTCGTCCTGGCCGCGAGCGGGACGTTCACCGTGACGCGCGGCGGCGACACCATCACCGCAGTGCCGGCCTCAGGGCCGCTGTCCGACAAGCCGGTCGCGCCCGTGGAGAAGGTCTGGCCGCAGGCCGTGCGGGTGCTACCGGCGAAGGGGCCCGGCGGCCTGTCGTGGCGGCCGGCCGGGCTGATCGACGATCGCACGCTGCTGATGGTGACGTCGACGGCGGACGACGGGGTGGCGGCCGCCCTGTACGCCTACGACCTGGACAAGGGCGCGGAACGCGAGATCGTCACCATGCCGGACCCGGACAGGAACGGCTTCGCCAACGGCTTCATCGCGGGGAACGGACACCTGGCATGGTGGACCGGGTCCAAGGACCGCGTCGCACGCCTGTGGACCGTGCCCGTGGACGGCGGTAAGGCGCGGCTCGTCGGCACCCAGAGCATCAAGGAGGGTGACGGCAGCGGGATCGACGCTCTGGCCGTGGCCGGCGACAAGATCGTGTTCTCGCTCTACACCGGCGGGGTCTTCTCCGTCCCCGTCGCGGGCGGCCCGGTCGAGCCGGTCAAGGGAGGGGCCGGGATGCACGTGCTCACCTGGCCCTGGATCGGCGCGCCCGGGCGGGGCGGCGAGCCCCACGGCACCGAGTACGCCCGGATCGTGAACGTCGAGACCGGCGAGACCAGGACGGCCGTCACCGAGGCCGGCGAGGAGATCATGTTCTGCGGCGTGACGCTCTGCTACGGCCGGACGGCCGAGGGCCGGGGCTTCCTCCGGCACCGGGACGGCTCCGCGTACAAGGCCCTGCCCGAGGGGATCGTCGTGGGCGAGCCGCCGGCACAGGACCGCTTCTTCGCCTCGTCGTACGGCGACCGCGCTCCTGAGGGCGTGGGACTCTACGACGTGGACACCGGCGCGTCGGGCGACCTCGGCATCCAGGGCGAGGGGCAGAGCATCATGATGCCGTCCTCCGACCCGACCGGCCGGCTCCTCAGCTACACGCTGGCCGACCGGCTCTACCTGATCGACCTCGCCAGGATCCGATGACGGCCGCGGCACCGGCGGGAAATGCCCGGCACATGCCCTCCTGATGTCCTGGTCGGGTTCATCCGGACACCTGAGCATGAAGCACAGGGGGAACCTCGGACGAATCCGACCGGAAAGGGACATCATGCTGCTGAGGAAGTCGATGAAGAACCTGATCACGGCGGCGGCCATGGCGACAGCGCTCACCGGAGCCGGCATCTCCGCCGGGCCGGCGGCCGAAGCCGCCGTCGCCTTCAACTGCCTGCCGGCGATAGGCACGAGTGACGGCCACGTCGTGAACGGGTTCTGCTATTCGGGCCCCGGAACGCGGTACTGGGTCGTCGCCCCGTTCTGCACGCCGAGCAGGTGCAGCAACCTGGGCGGACCCGAGGCCGTCTACGGGCGCTCGAGCATCATCAACGCGGGCAGCACCGCCTTCTGGAACCTCAAGTACCGGTACTGCGCGAACAACGGCCAATGCACTCCCTGGGCCGGCTGACCGGAGAGCCCGGCCGGGCACGGAGTTGACCGCGCGCCGCCCGGGGTGATGGAATCCGGCCTCAGCGTCGCGGTGTACCCGGCAAGCAGACCGCCGAGGACATGGAGGCGCCGGACCATGGGACTTCCATGCGACCCACCACCACCCCCGGCGACCGGCTCACGGCGTTCGGGAACCAGCTGATCGACGTTCACCGCCGGCTCCGCGAGGAGCTGGCCCGGTTGCGCCACGACCTCGACGCCCATCTCGAGGGCCGGGCCGAGCGGCCGAAAGACTTGCGGGCCCACTGCCTGGCCTTCTGCTCGGCCCTCGAACGCCACCACACCGGCGAGGACACCGTGGCCTTCCCCGCCCTCGCCGAGCACGCACCGGAGCTGCGGCCCGTCCTGGAGGAGCTGACCCGCGACCACGGCCAGGTCAGCGCCATGCTGCGGACGTTCCAGGGCCTCCTCGACGACCTCGCCACGGCCGGCACAGCGGAGGCGCGGCGCCTGCGCGGCGAGCTCGACGGCCTCGCCGCCCTCGTGGAGTCGCACTTCACCTACGAGGAACGGAAGATCGTCGCCGCCCTCGACACCCTGCGGGCGCCGGAGTGGACGGCGTCACCGCCTGCTTTCCTTCTGCCTCCTGAGACAAGGTCCGCGTTCTGAGGGAACTTTCTGAGCCCTGAGGGAAGGCCGGCGCGTCAGCGGAAGACCCCGCTGTAGGCGTTGAGGGCGGGCTGGCCTCCGAGGTGGGCGTACAGCACCGTGGAGTCGCGCGGGATCGCGCCGTCCCGCACGAGGTCGATCAGGCCCGCCATGGACTTGCCCTCGTAGACCGGGTCGAGGATCACGCCTTCGAGGCGGCCGGTGAGCCGGATGGCGTCCACGGTGGACTGGACGGGCACGCCGTACAGGTCGCCGGCCCAGCCCTCCAGCAGGGTGATCTCGTCGTCGCGCAGCTCGCGGCCGAGGCCGGTCAGCTCAGCCGTCGCGCGGGCGATCTTCTCGACCTGGGCGCGGGTCTCGGCGGGCTTGGCCGAGGCGTCGACGCCGAGGACGCGCCGGGGACGGTCCTGGCGGGCGAAGCCGGCGATCATGCCCGCCTGGGTGCTGCCGGTCACGCTGCACACCACGATCGTGTCGAAGAAGACGCCCAGCTCCTCCTCCTGCCGCCGTACCTCCTCCGCCCAGCCGGCGAAGCCGAGCCCGCCGAGGGGGTGGTCGGAGGCCCCGGCCGGGATCGCGTACGGGGTGCCGCCGGCCGCCCGGACGTCGTCCAGGGCCTGCTGCCAGCTCTCCTTGAACCCGATGCCGAAGCCCGCCTCGACCAGCCGCACGTCCGCGCCCATGATCCGGGACAGCAGGATGTTGCCGACCTTGTCGTTGACCGCGTCGGGCCAGTCCACCCAGCTCTCCTGCACCAGCACGGCCTTCATCCCGGCCTTCGCGGCGACCGCGGCGACCTGGCGGGTGTGGTTGGACTGCACGCCGCCGATGGTGACGAGGGTGTCGGCGCCGCGGGCCAGGGCGTCCGCGACGAGGTACTCCAGTTTGCGGGTCTTGTTGCCGCCGAACGCCAGGCCGCTGTTGCAGTCCTCTCGCTTGGCCCAGACGCGGGCGCCGCCGAGGTGGTCGCTCAGCCGGTCCAGCGGGTGGACGGGGCTGGGCCCGAACAGCAGCGGGTAGCGCGGAAAGCTGTCGAGGGACATCTGTCACTCCTTGCCTGGTATGTCATGGCTCGGCGCCGCCAGGGAAGCCGTCGAGCAGGGCGTCGAGGAGGGGTTCGAGGGTCTCCCAGTTGGCGCGGGTGGCGGCCGCCGCCCCCTCGGCGTCGCCCGCCTCGCACAGCGCGATGATCCGCTCGTGCTGCGCCACCGAGCGCCGGCCGCTCAGCGAGGAGAAGCGCAGCCGTTCCAGCCGCCGCAGCATCGGCGTGAACTGCTCCAGGACGGAGCGGATGGCGGCGTTGGCGCTGGCGGTCACCAGGACGCCGTGGAAGTCGTCGTCGGCGGCGATCGCCGCCTCGACGTCGTCGCGGCGCAGCGCGCCGGCGAAGCGCTCGTTGGCCGCGCGCATGGCGTCGAGCTCGGCGGCCGACAGGCCGGGCAGCGCCTCGCGTACCGCGAGCTCGTGCATGGCGGCCGTCACGGACCGGGCCGCGCGGGCGGCCCGCACGTCGAGCGGGCTGACGATCGTGTAGCGGCCGGGCTTGGTGCGCACGAGACCGGCCTGCTCCAGCCGCGCCAGCGCCTCCCGGACGGGGGTGCGGCTGACGCCGAGCCACTCCACGAGGTCGCCGTCGCTGAGGCGCTCGCCGGGGGCCAGGGTGCCGTCGACGATGGCGTCGCGGATCGCCCGGTAGGCGTCGTCGCGCAGGAGGGATCGGGAGACTTCCCCACGTCTCTTCGGAACCGGCATGCAATATATTGCATGCTGCCCAACGCCGTTTGTCAACGGCGTCCCCGGGGCGTCCGGGTTCGCGGACATCCGCCTCGCCTGGGCGGCCCGGACGATCACCGTCCCCCGGTGCACGTCCAGGCGGGCGAACGGATCGTCACGACCGGCCCCCGAGGCGGCGCGACGGCTGCGGCAGCGCTCCGACCGGCGCCACCACGTGGGGCCGCGGGCCTTCGCACGCCCAGACCACGCCTTCACGGCTCCCCCGCGCGTGCAGCCCGAACCGGTGCCGCGGGCACTCCGGCCAGACCACCCGGCAGACCTCCATGAGGCACTCCTGCAGCCCTTCCGCGACCGAGAGGAGGGCCGATCCCTCGTCGCCGCCCCACAGGGCCGTGCCGCCGCTCCAGTACTTGCCGTCGCTCAGGCCGACGTACGGCCCGCCGCCACCGGGCACGAGGATGACCTGGAACGCGTACCGGCTGCGCAGCTCGGGATCGAGGTCACCGACGACCGTCGCCAGCGCCTCCTCCAGCCGCCCGGCCTCGTCACCCGGCAAGGCGTCACCCATGTCCATCTTCGTCCCTTCGCCGATCACGGGATGGATTCTCACAGCTCCTTCGCGGCGGCCGCGATGACGCCGCGCACCGCCGGCGCGATCCGCCCGGCGGCCGCCCCGGCGTCGAGAGGACCGGCGTCGGGTGAACCGGCGTCGGGTGAGCCGGTTCCCCGGACCTGCGCCTGGCGGTGCCCGCCGATCGGCTCCGGCTCCGGACGGGGTCACTGACCAGCGGATACGTGGAACTGCCGGTCACCTGGTAGGCCCGGAAGCCGAAGGCAACCGATCCCCGCCGGCGACCGAAATGAGGATTACGCTGGAGTTTTGGGGGATCTCATGAACATCGGCTTCTTTCTCATTCTCTTGATCGCCGTAGCGGTCGTCTTCAGCATGGGCTTCCTGCTCATCGAGACGGTCCTCAAGATGGTGCGCGACGAGAACCGGAACGAGCGCCCGCGCTGACACCTGCCGCTCGGCCCCGTCGCGCATGTCCAGCGCCGGGGACCACGACGGCCCGCAGGGAGCGGCACCGCCACGGAGACATGGGAGCACGAGGACGCGTCCATGGGCGTTTGCTAGAGTGAACGTATGGTTCAGCAAATCGACACCCACCAGGAATCCCTCTACCTGGAGGACACGTACCTGACCGCCATCAGCAGCCCCGTGGCCGCGGCCGGGCGTGACGAGGACGGCGGGGCGTGGGTCGCGCTGCGGCGGAACATCTTCCACCCCCAGGGCGGCGGCCAGCCCGCCGACCACGGCCGGGTGGGCGCGTGCGAGGTGACGCCCGTGCGCCACGCCGCGACCGGTCTGGTGGTGCTGCGGGCCCGCGACGACGCCGGCCCCGGGCTCGGCGACCTGACGGAGGGCGACCTCGTCGAAGCCAGGGTCGACGTGGATCTGCGCCTGCTGCACGCCGCGCTGCACACCGCCGGCCACCTGGTGGAGGCGGCGACCCGGGCCGAGGGCTGGGGCATGGCCGGCAGCAACCACTTCCCCGGCCAGGCGCGCATCGAGCTCACCGCGCCGGCGACCGGCGAGTCCCTCGCCGGCCCCGAGGAGCGGGACCAGGCCGCCGACCGGCTGCGCGCGTTCGTGGCCGCCGCCGTCGCCGATGACCTCCCGGTCACCGCCGGGCGCGATGCCGAGGGCCGCCGCGTCATCCGGCTGGGCGACCTGCACGCCGCTCCGTGCGGGGGTACGCACGTGCGCGCCCTCGGCGACCTGGCGGAGGTGACGATCTCGGGCGTGAAGCTGAAGAAGGGCCGCGTCCGCGTGTCCTACTCCGCCTCCCACCGGCCGCTCACCGCCGGCCCCCTGCCCCTCGGGTCGCTCTCCTCCGGGGAACTCTCCGGCACGCCTCTCACCTCGGGGCCGCTCTCCTGCGGGACGGTTCGGTGACCGCCGTCCCCGGCCGCGACCGGCGGCCCGCCAGCGGCGCCGCCGCCGCGGCCGGCGCCCAGATCCAGCGCCGGCGCCTGCAGCGCGGGATGAGCCAGGCCGAGCTGGCCCGGCGGACCGGGCTGAGCAAGGCGACGCTGTCGCAGCTGGAGGCCGGCCTGGGCAACCCCACCGTCGACACCCTGGACGCCATCGCCGTCGCCCTGGCCGTCCCCCTCACCGACCTGCTCGCCCGCCACGCCGGCCCCGGCACCGTCCATCTCCCCTCGACGCCCGCCGCCGCCGGCGAGCCCACGCGCGAGCTGCTGCGGCGCATCAGCGGCGGCCACAGCCTGGAGATCTGGCGGCTGCGCCTCCCGGCGGGCGCCTCGGTCGACGGCGTGCCCCACGCGCCCGGCACCACCGAGCACCTGCTCGTGGCCTCCGGCCGCCTGCTCGCCGGTCCCGCCGACGACCCGCGTGACCTGGGTCCCGGCGACATGCTGGCCTTCGCCGGCGACGCGCCGCACCGCTACCGCACCGGCGACGAGAGCGCCGACGTCACCGTCGTCATCGCCTCCCCCGCCGCCGGGTGAGGAGGAGCCGGATGACCGGGAGCGGCGCCCGCCCGGCCCCGCGGACCAAGCTCGGGCCGGGCGGGCGCCGCCTGCACAGGGGTCAGGCGCCGCGGGCGGCGTCGAACCGGGAGATGACGTCGTTCCAGTTGATCAGGCCCCAGAGCTTCTCGACGTAGTCGGGGCGGACGTTGCGGTACTGCAGGTAGTACGCGTGCTCCCAGGCGTCGAAGACGAGCAGCGGGGTGGTGTTCATGCCGACGTTGCCGTGGTGGTCGTAGACCTGCTCGACGACCAGGCGGCGGCCCAGGGGCTCCCAGGCGAGGACGCCCCAGCCGGAGCCCTGCACGGTGGCGGTGGCGGTGGTGAGCTGCTTCTGGAAGGCGTCGAAGGAGCCGAAGTGCTCGGTGATGGCCTCGCCGAGGTCGCCGTCGGGGCGGTCGCCGCCGTCGGGTGACAGGTTCTGCCAGAAGATCGTGTGCAGCACGTGCCCGGACAGGTTGAACGCGAACGTCTTCTCCAGCCCCACCAGGCCGCCGAACTCGCCCTTGTCGCGCGCCTCGGCCAGCCTTTCGAGGGTGTCGTTGGCGCCCTTGACGTACGCGGCGTGGTGCCTGGCGTGGTGCAGCTCCAGGATCTCGCCGGTGATGGCGGGCTCCAGGGCGGCGTAGTCGTACGGCATGTCCGGAAGGGTGTACTGGCCCATCGGCGCGCTCTCCTCCAACGAATCATCGCTTAATGCGAGTTATTTGCAATAGCGATATTGAAGCAGAAAGCCGTGTCCGGCGGTAGCACCCTCGTGGACGGCTCCGGCCGGGCGGTGCAACTTTCAGCGCCCGTCCCGGCGGAGCGACGGGGCCGGGCGTGGGCCGTCCGGGCCGGTGGGCGGGTGTGCGGGCGGCCCGAAGGCTCGTCCTTCGGACGGGCGGGACGAGGCTTTAGCGCCGGGTTGATTCCCCGCCCGGTCGCCGCCCGCGCCGCGGGCCCCGCACGATGGGACGACCTCCGGACGTCACCAGGAGGCCCCGGGTGGAAGGAGAGTGGGCCGTGCCCGCACGCGTCAGGGTCGTGCTGTGTCACGCGATCAGATCCGTCACCGTCGTCCTCGTGGCGCTCGCCACGCTGTCACTGCCGATCGCCCCGGCGCACGCCGCCTACGGCCCGCCGATCCCCGTGACCATGGAGGTCTACGCCAAGGGCGTCAAGCTGGCCGGCGCGTACGGGTCGCTGCAGTTCGACGACGGGAACACGAAGTACGCCTACTCCCTGGCCATGTGTCGCGAGTCCAGCTACAGCCAGCCGAACCTGTGGATCTCGGTCAACGGCGGGCCCCGCAGCCTGGCGTGGTCCGGCGGCGGCAGTCCGGTCTCGATACCGCAGTGCCGCTACGACGCGTACCTGATCTCCGCCGAGGTCCAGCACGGCGGCGTCGTGGCGAACGTGGCGTTCACGCTGGACGGCGTGCACTTCAGCAACCAGAACGTCGCCACCTATCACAGCAGGACCGCCACCTTCGACAACCCGTACAACTGAGCCCTCTCCCCCGGCCCCGGCGGCCTCACGCGGCGAACAGGAGCGTGAGGCCGCCGAGGGTGTAGCAGAGCATCAGGACGAACAGCGGGATCTGGCCCGCCACCGCGCGCCCCGGCGGCAGCAGCCGGACGGAGCGGTCGTGCGCCGCGACGACTCCCGCGACGTGGCCCGCGACGATGGCCACCACCTGGACCGTGGCGATCGTGCCGGGCCCGACGACGTCCCGGTTCACCTCCACGCCGAGCCGGTCCAGGCCGAGGGCGAGGATGACGGCCCGCTGACCCTCGAAGACGAGCAGCGAGAAGTAGTGGGCCACCAGGTAGCCGAGCGCGATGGGCACCAGCGAGTGGGCGAAGCGCGGGGCCAGGCCGCGTGTCCCGCCGACGAGGCCGGCCACGCCGAGGCAGGCCGCGTACAGCAGCGCCACCCCGGCCACCGCCGCGAGCAGGCCCACGGTGCCCAGCCCGGTGCGGCCGAGCGGGCTCGCCTGGAGGGCGTCCACCCAGACGGGCGCGCCGGAGAAGCCGTCGTAGCCGGTGCCGCCCAGCAGCACGCACACGGCCGCGACCAGGCCCGGTGCGGGCCGCACGGCGTCCAGGCCGTCGAACGGGCCGCGCAGCACCCGCGTGCCGTCCTCGCGCCGGCCGAGCGGCGACAGGTGGCCGATCAGCGTCGAGTACACCTCGAACGGGTCGCCGCGTTCCAGCCAGGCGTGGCCGTACGTGAGCGTGCCCGCGACCTGCGCCGCCGCGTACACGGCGCCGAAGGCGAGCAGCGTCGGCGGCGCGGCGGGTTCCGGCGCGACGAGCTCCGTCCAGGTGAACGCGAGCAGCCCGGCGGCGGCCGGCCAGTACCCGAGGCGGGCGGGCAGCGGGCGGCGCGGCCGGTCGGGCAGCAGCCGGAACGGGCTGACCGTCCGCCACACCGGCCCGAACAGCAGCGACGCCGGGACGAGGCCGACCCAGAACAGCACGTACACGAGGTACGGGCCGGCGTTGCCCTCGGCCGGGCTCAGCAGCAGCCGGCCCGCGGTGTAGAGGGCGGCGAGCAGGGCCGCCACCCGGGCCGGGCGGGCGGAGGGCCGCACGCGGATCACCCGTCCTGCCCGGTCGCCGCTGAAGCGGGAGTCCGCCCACAGCAGCCCGAGCGCCAGGAACGACACGACCAGCGCGGCGACCGCCCCGGCGTAGGCGTAGAAGAGCGGGATCGGCAGGTCGCCGCGCTCGCCCACCCCGTGTGCCAGGACGCCCGCCGCCATCTCCCCCTGGAGGAGGACGAGGCCGCTCACCGCACGGCCGCCCGCGTGAGGACGAGGCCGCTCACCGCACGGCCACCTGGGTGAGGACGAGGCCGCTCCTGTGCGTCTCCACCTCGAACACCCCCGTCAGGTCCGCCCGGAAGCGCACCGTCACCGGCTGCCCGGGCCGCAGCTCGGCCGTGCGGTCGTAGCCGTGCACGTGCAGCTCGTCGGCGACGTCGCTGGTGACCGTGACGGCGACCGTCTGGCCGCGCCGCGCCTCCAGCCAGCCGGACGGCGGGCTCACCCGTCCGGCCCGTACGGAGATATCCGCCCGCGCCTCACCGGCCCGGCCGCCCGGCGGGACGGTGGCCACCTCGTGGCTGTTGCCCGGGTTGTGGTGCGTCTGCGACAGCGGCCCGCACCCGGCCACCAGCACGACGGCCGCGACCCGGATCAGCCGCCTCACGCCGGGACCTCCGCCTCCACGGCGGGTTTCCCGGCGGCCGGGGCGCGGCGCGGGGCGAGCACCACGACCGCCGCCAGCACCCACACGCCGGCCAGGAGCCCCCGGATCCAGCCCGGCCCGAGCGGGATGACCGGGATGAGCCGGACCAGCCGGTCGTAGGCGTCGGCCAGCGCCAGCACGCCCAGCGCGACCGTCAGCCGGCCGAACGCCCGCCGGTCCCTCAGCACCGCGGCGCCCAGGCACAGCCACCACCCGGCCATGAGCAGCAGCGCCACCCCCGCGAGCAGCGTGTCGTCCACGGCCGCCGCCACCACGTCCAGCGCCAGCCCCGCCAGCCCGAGGACGGTCCCCGCGACGACGAGCCGGCGCCCGCGCCGGGTCCGCTCCTGGCGGGCGGGCGCCACCCCGCCGGGCGACGGATCGCCGGGGCGCCGCCGCGCCGCGCGGCCCGCCCGCGCCCAGAACAGCACGGCCAGCAGCCCCAGCACGAGCGACCCGCCCAGCGCGAGCTGCGTCTCCACCTTGCCGAGCCCCGACGCGCCGAACCAGTCGCAGCCCGCCGGCAGCCGCGCCGCCTGGGCGCTGAAGTCCGCGCACAGGTAGAGCTTGGTGAGCTTGACCGGCTCGGCCAGCCACCTGCCGGACCCTCCGGACAGCTCGGGCGCCTTGGCCGCGCAGAGCGGCAGCGCCGCCGGGCTGGTCCGCCCGGCCCCCGCCTGCCAGCAGTTGCCCGTGCCCTGGCCGTCCCACCACACGTCGCGGCCGTTGGGCCGCCGCTCGCCGCCCGGGCCGACGCCGAGCACGTTGCCCTCGTACCGGTTGAAGTCGGAGGTGTCGGCCTGCCTGTGCAGGCGGGTCTCGCCGCGGATGAACGCGGGCACCCCGAACAGGTGGAACGCCGCCCCGCGGTGGCCCCACACCTGGTTGTTCCTGAAGACGTTGTAGTTGCCGCCCGCGACGATCACGCCGGTGCCCGGCGGGACCCCGACCTGGGAGCAGACCACGCCCCGCTCGTAGCCGCGCTCGGCCGGCGGCTTGGCGCACGTGCCGTCGCGGGTGTGGCGGTAGTAGTCGCGGTTGTTGTCGTAGATCTTGTTGTTCTCGAACCTGGCGTGGTTCTGCGGCAGTCCGGGGTGGCCGGGCCAGAGGCTGTCCATCGTGGCGCCGACCATGTTGTCGTAGAACTCGTTGTCGTGGACCCACATCGAGTCGCCCGCGGTGCCGGAGTAGCCGAGCGCGTTGTCGTGGCTGCGGCAGCGGCGGATCTCGATCGCGTAGCGGGGGACGTCGTGGCCGCGGCCGTCGTTGAGGTTGGAGGCGCTGCCCGGGTAGAGGCCGCCGTCGCCGTTGCCGTACGCCTCGCAGTCGGTGTACAGGCCGTGGTCGCTGGCGAAGGTGAGGAAGCCGTACTCGTCGTTCCAGCGGGTGAGGACCCGGTCGATGACGAACCCGTCGGTCTCCAGCACGTACAGGGAGTTGAACGTGGTGCGCTGGGCGGTGAGGTTGCGGAAGTACACGCCGTCGGCGCGGTCGGCGCGGATCGCGTTCAGCTTGCGGTACTCGGCGTCCACGATCACGTCGAGCGGGCCGGCGCCGGTGCCCTCGATCTGGAGGTCCTTCTTGCCGAGGATGGCGACGAGGTTCTGGTTGTGGGGGCACTGCCGCTGCTGTTCGAACGTGAGGATCTGGTAGCCCCAGGTGGACCAGCGGGCGGGCAGCCGCGCGCAGGCGCCGGCCGGTGCGGCCTGGCTGGGCTCCTCGCGGTAGAGGCCGGGCAGGATCGCGATCGTCATCCCGGGCCGGTCCACCTTGTCGACCGCCTCCTGGAGGTGCCTGACGCCGTCCTTGAGGCACCGCCGGAACAGCGTCAGGTTGCGTTCGCGCAGCTCGGCGGGGAATCCGGCGACGCGGCGGGCGAAGTCCGCCTGGTCGGTCTTGCACACCAGCAGGTCCGGCTCGCCGGTGCGCAGCGCCGGCACGCTGCCCGATCCGTCCGGCAGGGTGACGGGCCGTTCCTCGTGGGCGAGGGCGACGCCCGCGGGCAGCAGCAGGGCCCCGGTCAGGGCGGCGGTCAGGGCGGCGGTCAGGGCGGCGACGGAGCCGGCGCGACGGAGCAGGGCGCGTAAGGGGGGCCGGTGTGAGGGAGGCCGGGACGAGGGGCGTAAGGGGGGCATGGCCGCGAGACTAGAACAGGGCTCACGTTCTGCCTAGAGGCGGATGATCTTCCTTGGCGGTCGTCCCCGGAACGACGACGGCCGCCCCGGAGCGGACTCCGGGGCGGCCGTGGAAGCGCGGGAGAGGGCGGTCAGTCGGCGGCCAGACCGGTCAGGGCCTGGTCGACGATGCGCTCGGCGAGGTCGTCGGTGATCTCGCCGTTGCCCCACTTGGTGTACCAGATCATGGTCCCCGAGAGCATGCCGAGCGCCATCTCCACGTCGACGTCGGGCCGGAGCTCGCCGGTGTCGATCCCGCGCCGGACCACGTCGCGCACGGCCTGCTTGCGCGGCTCGACGGCGGTCTTGACGAACCGGCCCATGAGGCGCGGGTAACGGTCGGCGTCGCTCATGGCGATGTTCATGAGGCATCGCGTGCGCTCATGACCCGCCTCCGTCTGCATGGCCGCCAGGAGCGTGATCAGGTCCTCGCGCACCGAGACACCCTTGACGGGCGGCAGCGGGGCCTTGAGGGCGGCGAGGGAGTCGGCGACGAGGTCCTCCTTGTTGGACCAGCGCCGGTAGATGGTCGTCTTGCCGACCCCGGCCCTCGAGGCGATCGCCTCGATGGACAGCTCGGCCACGCCCATGCCCTCCGCGATCAGGTCGAGGGTGGCCTCGATGATCGCCTTCTCGGCCTTCTCGCTGCGGGGACGACCCGCCGGGCGACCGGCTCCCGCCGTCGCCTGCCCGGCCGTCCCGTTCGTCATCTCCTGCGTCGTCATCGCGGCCTCACACTACCGCTGGTTCCTTCGTTTCGGCCTCCTGTACGGGGGCCGGCTTGCCGGGCATCCACCGGAAGACCACGGCCACGCCGAGCAGCGCGATCGCGGCGGACACCAGGGCGGTGATGTGCATGCCGTGGATGAACGCGTCGTAGGCGGGCTCCATCAGGCTCTGACCGCGCGCGCCGAGCGCCTTGGCGACGGCGTCCGTGGCCATGAGCGACTCGCCGGCGGCGTGCCGCACGGCCTCGGGCAGGCCGGTCAGGTGCGGGGCGATCTCACCGCGGTAGCTGGAGGACAGCACCGAGCCGAGCACGGCCACGCCGAGCGCGCCGGCGACCTGGCGGACGGTGTTGCTCATGGCCGAGCCGACGCCGGCCTTCTCGCGGGGCAGCGACTCCATGATCGCGGTGGTGGCGGGCGGCATGATGTTGGCCATCGCGGCGCCCTGGATGAAGAAGATCACCTCGATGAGCAGGACCGGGGTGTCCTGGTCGAGGAACGCGTAGCTGGCGAGAACCAGGGTGATCACGGCCATGCTGACGCCGGAGGCGAGCTTGGCGCCGAAGCGCTGGTTCACGCGCTGGCTGAGCGGCGCGAAGATGAGCTGGGCCGCGGCGAAGGGGATCATCAGCGCTCCCGCCTGGACCGGGCTGAAGCCGAGCACGATCTGCAGGTAGAAGGTGAGGAAGAACATCCCGCCCATCATCGCGAAGAAGACCATGCCCATCATGCCGATGGCCGTGCTGAAGCGGACGTTGCCGAAGTTGCGGACGTCGAAGACGGGGTTGTCGATGCGCCGCTCCCACCAGGCGAAGACCGCGAGCACCGCGATGCCGACGAGCGCCGGGACGTAGACCTCGGCGTCGGTGATGGTGGCCAGCTCGCCGCCGCGGATGATGCCGTAGACGACCGCGACGAGGCCGATGATCGACAGCAGCACGCCGACCGGGTCGAGCTTGGACGGCTTGGGGTCACGCGACTCGGGCACGATGAACCCGATCAGGAACATGCTGATGATCACGATCGGCACGTTGATGAGGAACACCGAGCCCCACCAGAACCGCTCGATCAGCAGGCCGCCCGTGATGGGGCCGATGGCCACGGCCAGGCCGACGCCGCCCGCCCAGATGCCGATGGCCTTGCCGCGCTCGGCCGGGGGGAACACGTTCGAGATGATGGCCAGGGTGGCCGGCATGATCGCCGCGCCGCCGATGCCCATCGCCGCGCGGGCCATGATCAGCTGAGTGGGATCCTGGGAGTAGGCGCTGGCCAGCGAGGACAGGCCGAACAGCGCCATGCCGATGAAGAGCATCCGCTTGCGACCGGTGCGGTCGCCGATCACGCCGAAGGTGAACAGCAGCCCGGCGAACACCAGCGTGTAGGAGTTGATCGCCCACTCCAGCTCGCTCTGCGTCGCGCCCAGTCCATGGGTGGGGTCGGCGATGGTCTTCATCGCCACGTTGAGGATGGTGTTGTCGAGCACGACCGCCAGCAGGCTGAAGACCAGCACGCCGAGGATCGTCCACCGGCGTGGATGGCCTGCGTGGGTTTCCATGTGAACTCCAATTTCGATACGTCAAGGTTTCGCAACGCGAGCGTATCGTAAGATATTCCGATACGCAACGGTGCCGTTTCGAAAGTGCGCCGCCCTGCGCCGGCCGCGCGAACGCTCCGTCGCATGACGCCGCTTCAGGGGGCGACCTGCGGCGGGGCACCCCCGCCCAGGCGCTGGCGCGTGGAAGGGCGCGCTCGGGACAACCGTCCCCTGAGCGAGCGACGGCCTGGATGGGCGCCGGCACGGATGGGCGCCGGCACGGATGGGCGACCGCCCACGGGCGCGCGTCCGCGGGCGGATGTCCCACAACCGGGCGACCGCACGTCACCGCAGCCGGCCCATGGCGTCGCGCGCACCCCAGGGCAAGGGATCAGGGCTCAGATGGTCGCAGGGTCACGGGGTCGCCGGGTCGCAGGGTCACGGGGTCGCCGGGTCACGGGGTCGCGGGTCACCTGGGGTCACTGGAGTCGTGGAGCAGGGAGCCGCGGTGCCGGGGAGCCGCAGTGTCAGGGGTCGCGGCGTCCGGAGCCGCGGTGTCAGGGGGCCGCGGCGGCAGGGACCGGTTCCTCTGCCGTCGCCGGGATGGCCTCGGCCGAGCGGCCGCGCCAGAACGGCACCGCGACCGCCACCATGACGACGCCCACCGCGCCCGCCACGGCGAACGCCCAGGCCGGGCCGTGCGTGTCGATGACGGCACCCGCGATCGGCGCGGACAGGGCGCCACCGACCAGCAGGGCCGTGCCGTGCAGGCCCATGGCCTCGCCGCGCGCCGCCGCCGGCACCCGTCCGCTCACGGCCTCGACCGTGGACGACAGCGCCGGCGCGCACAGCAGGCCCGCGGGCAGCATCGCCAGGACCAGCCACCGCCAGTCGCCGGCCGCCAGGCCCACGGGCGCCGTCAGCAGCCCCATGCCCGCGATGAGCCCCAGCGGCGAGAACCCGCGGCTCAGCCCGCCGTACACGAACCCGCCCAGCAGGGAGTAGACGCACCACAGGGCGACGGCGAGCCCCACCCACTCGGTGTCGCCCGCGTTCTTCATGGTGCCGACGAGGGCCAGCTCGCTCGCGGTCAGCACGAACGTGGCCGCCGCGGCCGTGCCGAACAGCGCTACCAGGCCGGGCGTGAGCCAGCGCCGCCTCGGCACCCGCTCCTGCTCGCTCGCGAGCTCCTCGGCCGAGCGGGTCGGCGGGTTGAGCGCGATCAGCCCGAGCCCGGCGGCCGTCATGCCGCAGGCGATGACGGCCATGGTGGGGCCGCTGCCCAGCGTGGTGACGCCGGCCACGGCCAGCGCGGGCCCCGTCATGTAGGACAGCTCGACGATCATCGAGTCGAGCGAGAAGCCCATGCGGCGCTGCTCCAGCGGCACCATGGCCGTCAGGCACTGCCTGATCACGCTGAACACCGGCAGCGCCAGCAGGCCCGAGAGCGCCGCCGCGACCACCAGCGCGGGGAAGGGCAGCGCCCACGCGCCCGCCCAGAACGCGGCCTGCGCGCCGGTCGTGACGGCCAGCACCGGGCGCAGCCCGTGCCTGTCGACGAACCTCCCGGATAACGGCGAGCCGACGGCCATGCCGACCGTGCTGGCCATGGTGACCAGCCCCGCCTGCCCGAAGCCGAGCCGCATGCCTTCGACGACGTGCAGCGTCAGCGCCATGCCCGTCGCGGTCGACGGGACGCGGGCCAGCAGGCCCACGAGGAGCAGGGTGCGGACGCCGGGCAGCCGGAGCAGGCGCCGGTAAGGTTCGAGAGCCATGGTGATTGCTTACCTCCGCACCTATTGTGGCAAGTGGCACCGACAGTCTCGCCACTGGATTTCGCGGGTGGCATCATCGAAGGGTCCGGGTACGCCACTGGGGCGCCTCGAGACCTTTCTGGAGCGTTCGACATGCCTTCTTCCGCCATGCCCCCACCCACCCCCACCTCCCTGTACGGCGGCGCCACCGGGCGGCGCGTCACCGTCCGCGACCTCGCGGCCGCCAAGGAGCGCCGCGAGAAGTGGCCGATGCTGACGGCCTACGACGCCATGACGGCCCGGGTCTTCGACGAGGCGGGCGTGCCGGTGCTGCTCGTCGGCGACTCGGCGGCCATGGTCGTGTACGGCTACGACTCCACGGTCCCCGTCACCGTGGACGACCTGCTGCCCCTGACGGCCGGCGTCGTCCGCGGCTCCTCACGGGCGCTCGTGGTGGCCGACCTGCCGTTCGGCTCCTACCAGGCGTCGCCGGCGCAGGCCCTGGAGTCGGCGGCCCGCTTCCTGAAGGAGGCCGGGGCCCACGCGGTCAAGCTGGAGGGCGGCCATCGGGTGCTGCCGCAGGTCGAGACGCTGGTGTCGGCCGGCGTCCCGGTCATGGGCCACCTCGGCCTCACCCCTCAGTCCGTCAACGCCTTCGGCGGCTACCGCGTCCAGGGGCGCGGCGAGTCGGGCGAGGAGCTGATGAAGGACGCCAAGGACCTGGAGCGGGCGGGCGCGTTCGCGCTGGTGCTGGAGTGCGTGCCGGCCGAGCTGGCCGAGCGGGTGACGACGTCCCTGTCGATCCCCACGATCGGCATCGGCGCCGGCCCCGCCACGGACGCGCAGGTGCTCGTCTGGCAGGACCTCATGGGGCTCACGCCGCGCCCGGCGAGGTTCGTCAAGCAGTACGGGGACCTGGCCGGCGACCTCGACCGCGCGGCCCGCGCCTTCGCCGAGGACGTCGCCTCGGGCGCCTTCCCCGCCCAGGAGCACACCTACCGCTGACCCGCGCCCCCGCCCACCGCCCGGCCGCCCTCCGGCAGCCGGGGGGGGTTGGGTTTGTGGGCGAACCGCGGGCGTGCGGGCCCGGT